>WRFY01000064.1 GCA_009783445.1 Candidatus Azobacteroides sp.
ATATTTACTGATAAATTTTAATATTTATATTTATTCATTTTATTATCATTATTTTAAATTTATAGGTGCGTATTTATTTGAGACGCTTAGTATATATCTAAAAAACAGCAAAAATTAGCTTGCAGATTTTGCCGTTTTTTGTAAAAAATCATTTTTTGTTTTGTATATGAAATAAAAATTTAGTAATTTTGTTTCACTCGTAAAACAAAAATTGGAAGTGAATAAAGGGATTTTAAAACAAGTAATTGCAGATAATCAAATAGAAATTTCTAATTATCAAGTAATTGAACGTAAATTGAATTACGAGGAATTTGGAAATTGCAAGCAGCGGCCGTGCATTTCCGAGTCGGCATTTTGACATTGAATAATTATTTGAAAAATATGACGAAATATTATTGTTTTCTTATCATTTCCTTTTGTTCGTTTCTCGTTTCTTCCGCACAAGAACAACAATGCACATCTGAAATGCACATTCGAGAGTATTATCAAGGCCTTGCAATTGCTTCGCTAAATGATAAATATGGATTTGTTGATGAAAATAAAAATGTGGTTGTTCCAATAAAATATGATGGTATTGAGAAATTTCAAGAGGATTATGCCGTAGTAGAATTGAATGGAAAATACGGTTATGTTAACAAACAAGGAAAAGAAGTTATACCGCTTCAATATAGCGGTGCAGATTCTTTTCGAGAAAGCAGAGCAAGAGTATGGATCAATGAGTATACCGGTTTTATTAACAAAAAAGGGAAAATTATTGTTCCCATACAATACATTAGCGGAATAAGAAGCGCTTTTCAAAATGGTTTTGCTGTCATTTTTGACAGAAATAAGTGTTGGTTTGTGAATAAAAAAGGTAAAAAAATAACATCTGTTCTATACGATTATGCTTGGAGTTTTTCAGACGGATTAGCGGGCGTAATGTTGAATGATCACTGGGGATTTATAAACACAAAAGGCAAAGAACTTATTCCCATACAATATGATTGGGTAGAACCTTTTAGAGAAGAGCGAGCAATCGTACATTTGAACGATAAAAGAATGGTTATTGATAGAAATGGGCGGGAAATAGCAACAGCACAATACGATGAAATCAGCAGTTTTTATGAAGGACTTGCGTTTGTGAGACGAGGCAGAGAATGCGGTTTTATAGATAAAGAAGGGAAAGAAGTTATACCATTAGAATTACAATACAGCAATCGCTACTATAGACCAATTTTTGACAAAAATACAAATGATACAATCCCTGTTGATTATCAAATAATAACAAGAGGTATCCGTTTTAGTGAAGGATTTGTGCCTGTTGAACATAACAGAAAATGGGGATTTATTGACAAACAAGGAAAAGTTATTATTCCGTTTCAATATGAATGGGCCGATATATTTCAGGAAGGGCTTGCAAGCGTAAAATTGAATAATAAATGGGGATTTATTGATAAACAAGGTAATATGGTAATTCCATTTTTATATGATGAAGTGTTCCGTAATTTTGAAAATGGATATGCGGAAGTTTGGATGGACTCTAAATCTTATTTTATTGATAAACGAGGAAATATAGTAGCAGAAATTGGAAAAATTGAGATTGAGTTGTTGTCCTATTGAAAAATTGAAAGTTTTTTCTATAGGATTTTGTATATGCGGTGAAAAAGTAGTATTTTTACCGCAAAATTTGCGGTGCATTATGTATGTACACGAAAAAGGATCAAACGCAAATAACCCCCAATGAAGCGATGCGATTGGGGGAATTTAAAAGAAGCGATTAGGGGAATTAAAAGATCAGTAGCGCAATAAAAATCCTTCTCCTCTTATCGTTTGAATCATCACCGAAGGGTCTTTTTTCAGCATTTTTCGCAGGTGATAGATGATAATATCCAGACTTCGGGAAGTATAGAACGATTGTTCTCCCCAAAAAGAAGATAAAATGTAACTGCGAGCCACCACATTTCCCGCATTTTCCAGCAATAAACGAAGAATTTTGTTTTCCAGCAAACTTATTTTTTGCGGCGCTTCTTCT
Source organism: Candidatus Azobacteroides sp. (assembly GCA_009783445.1). Taxonomy (GTDB): domain Bacteria; phylum Bacteroidota; class Bacteroidia; order Bacteroidales; family Azobacteroidaceae; genus Azobacteroides. The sequence continues at coordinate 2,012 of WRFY01000064.1, forward strand.
TTCCACTGAAGCATCCGGATGCGGCTGTCTAACAAAAAATTACCAAACAGGCGGGGATTGGTCGTTGATTCTTTTTTTTCATTTTTCTTGAAATTGTTTTGAAATTCTTCCTTTTCAAGTAAAACGACAAATTTTCCTGTCGCTTCCAAAGCTTCCTTGATGAGAGCAGGGAAAACAGGATCATTTTCTTCATAGATTAATTTTAGGCTTTGCATAAATTTTACATAATTAGGTTTATATGTTATTTTGTTTCCATCCGTTCTCTACACTTCGGCCGCTACAAATAATTTTTCCAAGCCCACTTCTTCCCGTTTCAGCCCTACTGCCAAACCGATGGCTTGAGTAATGAACAGTACCGGAATGTGGGTCTTTTGTTGCAAATAATGGTCGATATGCGAACGCCGCATGTCGAGATTCGACTGACACATCGGGCAAGCGACAATGATTGCTTTCGCGCCTCGTTCTTCTGCATCTTTCACAATTTTACCGGACAGTTTGGCCACTACTTCGGTGCGTGAAACAGAAAATCCAGCTCCGCAGCATTCGGTTTTATAGCCCCAATCAAGGGGTACAGCTCCGATTTTGCGCATCAAGACATCCATGGATTGCGGGTCTTCCAAGCGGTCGAATTGCAAAATATTGTGCGGACGCACCAACAAGCATCCGTAATAACAAACTACTTTCCATTCAAAAGGTTTGATTATCTTTTCTTCCAACCGGTCGGCTATGTATTTTTCAATAAATTGCATGACATTGAATATCTGGATGCGCCCAGAAAGGGGCATTTGGACAATTTTGGCCACGCGGGCTTTCAAATCCGGATCGCTATTCAATTCGTGCTGCGTCACTGTCAAGCGGTTGTAGCAAGCGGCACAAGGGACTACAATTTCCGTTAATCCTTGTTTTTCGGCCAGAGCCAATATTCGAGCCGGCAATGCAACCGCTATTTCATGATTGATATTGTGCGCAGCTGTGGCTCCGCAACAATTCCAATCTTCAATTTCTACTAAGCTGATATCGAAAACTTTAGCTAAAGCCAATGTCGATTGAGCATATTCTGAAGAACTTCCTTTCAAGGAGCATCCGGGATAAAAACCTATTTCCATCATTTTTCGTTTGATTTATTTTTTATCTGATTCTTTAAAAATGGTATTTAGCTGTTTTTTGTTTTTTACCCTTTCGGGTATGATCGGAAGTTTTCCTTTAGCAAACATTTTTGGAGCGATGTCCATATCCTGTAATATCTTGAAAGTACGCATTTTATAATCTGCTATCAAACCAATTTCATATAATCGTCCCGTGTATTTGATCGAGTCGAGAAAAGCCCTGTGAAAAGAAAGAATGTATTTCGATTTTTTATTTACCTGCTTTTCTTCGATGGATTTTTCGCGTAAATAATCCATAAGACGGGGAATGTCTATTTCCATCGGACACCGACTCAGGCAATTCTGGCAGGAGACGCACAACCAGATGGTTTCAGATTCCAAGAGTTGATGATAATGAGTTACATCGTTTGTTTGGAGCATCCGCATGGTCAGACTGGGCGGATAATCCATTTCATCGGCTACGGCACATCCAGCCGAACATTTTCCGCATTGGTAGCAGCGGCTTACGTTTACGCCGGTTGCCGATCTTATTTCGGAGAGGTATCCGGACTTATCATGAGTTGTTTGCATGTTTTTTATTTTCTATTGGTGCAAATGTAATTAGTTTTTCCCAAATAAGTTTAATTCGTGCGAATTATATTATCTTTGAACTTTATTTTTAAATCCCGTTGGGATGAGGTTTAAAAACAGATGCACAATTAGCCATGATGTTATTCGAACAACTTTTGAGAGAAAAAATCCTTATTCTGGATGGCGCGATGGGAACCATGATTCAGCGATATAATCTTAGAGAAGAAGATTATAGAGGTTCTCGGTTTGCCGATTTTCCCGGCCAATTGAAGGGAAACAACGATTTGCTGAGTCTTGTGCGGCCAGATATTATCCGAGATATTCATTTGCAATATTTGGAAGCAGGCGCCGATATCATCGAAACCAATTCGTTCAATGCGAACGCTATTTCTTTAGCCGAATACGGAATGAAATCGTATGCGCGGGAAATCAATACGGCGGCGGCTCGGATAGCCAGAGAAGTCGTGGATCAATACGACTTACAACATCCCGATAAACCCCGTTTTGTGGCTGGTTCGATGGGACCCACCAATAAAACGGCTTCCATTTCGCCCGATGTTTCCAATCCCGCTTTCCGAAACGTTACTTTCGACGAACTGTACAGGGTATATAAAGAGCAAGCAGCCGCATTGATAGCGGGAGGCGTCGACGTTTTGCTGATCGAAACGGTTTTTGATACGCTCAACCTCAAAGCGGCTTTGATGGCCGCAGAAGAAGCGGCGAAGGAAGCGAAAAAAGACATTCCTCTTCTCATTTCGTTTACCATTGCTGGGAAAAGCGGCCGGATACTTTCCGGACAAACGCTGGAAGCAGCGGTCGCTTCGATTTCCCATGTCCGCTTATTGAGCATTGGTTTAAACTGTTCGTTTGGGGTCGAGGATATGAAGCCGTTTCTGAAAGCACTGGAAAAAATTGTTCCCTGCTATGTGAGCGCTCATCCCAACGCCGGCTTGCCCGACAGTTTGGGAAATTATATCGAAACGCCAGAAACAATGGCCGCTCAGATTCAGGAATACATAGAAGAAGGATGGGTGAATATTTTGGGCGGTTGTTGCGGAACGACCCCTGCCCACATTGCTCAGATAGCGCAAATGGCGGCTCGTAGCCAATGTCCCATCCGTCAACCGCGAACGGCCAACCCCAACCATGTCTTGACTTTGTCCGGATTAGACATTTTAGAAATAGGAAACATTCCGAAGGAAGAAAATACGGATTCGTCTTCTACTATACGACCGGCATTTTGTATGGTCGGAGAACGTTGCAATGTGGCAGGTTCGCGAAAATTTCTTCGTTTGATCAAAGAAAAAAAATACGACGAAGCCTTGGGTATTGCACGCAAACAGGTGGAAGAGGGAGCGCAAATCCTCGATATCAATGTGGACGACGGATTATTGGATGGCGTTGCCGAGATGACGACTTTTCTCCGCTTGATTGCTTCCGAACCGGATGTGGCCGCCGTTCCCATTATGATTGATAGTTCGGATTGGAACATCATTGAAGCGGGTTTGAAATGCTTGCAAGGAAAATCGGTCGTCAATTCCATCAGCCTGAAAAATGGCGAAGCGGAATTTCTCCAAAGAGCTGGAAAAATACGATCGTATGGAGCGGCCGTCGTCGCTATGGCGTTTGACGAAAAAGGACAGGCAGATTCTTTTGAGCGGAAAATTGAAGTGTGTGAAAGAATGTACCGTCTGCTGATTGATCAAGCGGGATTCGAATCTTCTGATATTATTTTCGATCCTAACGTTTTAGCGATTGCTACCGGAATGGAAGAACACAACGATTACGCTGTCGCTTATATCCGGTCTATCGAATGGATTAAGCAAAACCTTCCGGGAGCGAAAGTAAGCGGAGGAATCAGTAATCTGTCTTTTTCGTTCCGGGGAAACGACTACCTGCGCGAAGTCATGCACACGGTTTTTCTTTACCACGCCATTCGGAAAGGGTTGGATATGGGAATTGTAAACCCTTCGGCTACTTTGATCTACGAAGATATTCCAATCGACTTGAGGAATTTGGCAGAAGATGTCGTTTTGAATCGTTATCCCGATGCGGGGGAAAAATTAATTGAATTTGCGCGCCAGCATCAGACTTTTTCCGAACAAAAAGCAGATAAACAGGAAGAATGGCGCGCTTATCCGGTGTCTGAAAGATTGAAGTACGCATTGATCAAGGGAAATGGCGATTTTCTGGAAGCCGACCTAAAGGAAGCTTTGCGGGTTTATTCCCAACCGGTCGACATCATTGATCAACCTTTGATGGAAGGAATGAACACGGTCGGTCGTTTGTTTGGAGAAGGAAAAATGTTTTTGCCGCAGGTAGTAAAAACAGCCCGCACCATGAAAAAAGCGGTAGCTATCCTGCAACCGGCGCTCGAAGCGAATCGGAAAGACGAAGCAGCCAAAGCGGGCAAAATACTGATTGCTACAGTGAAAGGAGATGTTCACGACATTGGTAAAAACATAACGGGGGTGATTTTGTCGTGTAATAATTACGAAGTAATCGATATTGGCGTGATGATTCCTCCCGAAGAAATTATTCAAAAAGCGAGAGAATACGAAGTAGACATAGTCGCCCTGAGCGGTCTGATTACGCCGAGTTTGCAGGAAATGTCTTTTGTCGCTTCCGAAATGGAAAAAGCCGGATTTTCTATTCCGTTGATTATTGGCGGAGCTACGACTTCGAAGCTGCATACGGCCCTGAAAATAGATCCTTTGTATCATGGAGCGGTAGTGCATGTGCCGGACGCTTCTTTAGCGGTTCCGGTTGTCAACAAATTATTAAATACTTTGTCTAAAGAAGATTACTCAAAAGAAGTGAAAGAAAGTTACCGTTCTTTACGAGATCAGGCAACAAATAAGAAAGAATGGGTATCGTTGGATTATGCACGCGGACATTCCCTGAAAATAAATTGGGAGAAATACCGAATTCCACAGCCGAAAACGTTGGGAAGAAAAGTGATCGATTTCATTCCGGTGGAGGAAGTTGTTCCCTACGTCAATTGGCCCTCTTTTTTGTCGGTATGGAAATTTCCGGTAAGGTACGCCGCTTATTTCAAACTCGTCAGTGAAGCAGAAAAAGCGCAGTGGTTGCTTGCTTTTCCAGAAAACGAAAAAACCAAGGCAATGGAAGCTGTCCGTTTGATGGACGACGCTCAACGCCGATTGTCGGCATGGAACGAAGCCAATCGACCGATGATTAAGGCGATTATTGGTTTTTATTCGGTAAAAGTAGAAAACGACTCGTTGATTCTTGAAACGCCAGCGACTTCCGAGGAAGGCGCTCCGCAAAAGAAAATTGTTCCTTTATTGCGTCAACAAGAAAAAAGAGAAGATGATACGTATCGGTCGCTATCCGATTTTTTTCATCCGGCGGGCGATTTTATCGGCTTATTTGTTATTACAGCGGGTTTGGAAGCGCAAGGGAATAGCGCCTGCTGTTCTACCGAAACGGAGGATGCTTACCAAAAGCTATTGGAACAAACTCTTCGCGACCGTTTGGTGGAAGCTGCGAGCGAATACCTGCACGAAAAGGTACGCAAGGAATATTGGGGTTATTCTCCGGACGAGTCTTTTACCCCGGACGAACTGCTGAAAGCGCCTTATCCGGGAATCCGTCCCGCTTCGGGATATCCGGTACATCCCGATATTTCGCTGAATTTTTTGATCGACGACTTATTGAAGATGAATCAAATAGGCGTTTCGCTAACGCCCAATGGAGCGATTTCTCCAACGGCTTCTGTTGCAGGAATGTACATAGCCTGTCCCGATGCGGATTATTTTTCCATCGGTAAAACGGATGAAAAACAATTGGCAGATTATGCGCAGAAAAAAGGCTGTTCGATAGAAGAAACTAAAAAATGGTTGGGGTGGTAAAAAATATCGAATTATTGTCTTATCTTTGTAATAATTTTAAATCCAATAAAAAAACATGAAAAAAATAACTTTTCTTTTTGCCATAGGGATTGCATTGGCCGCTTGTCATTCCAAGGTTGAATACATCATCAAAGGGACGCTGTCTGATAAAACCATGGACGGAAAAGAAATCTATCTGAACAAATACGACGAATTCGGCCTTCAGAGTTCAGATACGGTACTTATAGATGGTAACAAATTCCAATTCAAGGGAGTACAAACGGAGCCTGCCGTTTATTACCTTCTTATGGACGATGCCGCCGCTTCGGGAGAAATCGCGTTGGGAGCTCCTTTATTGGTTAAACCGGGAAAAATAACGGTTGAGGTGGAAAATGATCGGGTCAAAAGAGGTGGAAACGAAGAAAATAAAGCTTACCAACAATTCATGGATGATCAATATCCGGTGATACAGAAAATGCTGAATCTCCAGAACGAAGAACTATTAAACAGTAATCTGGATGATAGAGAAAAGCAAATTGCTTTGTATTCCGACTATACGAATACCCTGGAACAGCTGAAAATAATTACCCTGAATTATCTTTTGAAAAATATTGGCAACCGTTTGGGAGAGGAAACATTTATCAACTCTTTTCAAATGTTTGAATACGATGAAATTCAAAAAATATTAACTCAAGCCAGCGATTCTTTCCGGCAAAGTCCTGCCGTAATAGAGATTTTGGGAGAAATTTGATTCATAACTTTACAATGGTAGGGTAGGGGTTTCTTAAAATGGTTTTGGGGTTTGCTTCGAGGAAAGAGAGGAGAAGGAAGCGGTAATATTGCTTTATTTTTTGCTGAATGTGCTCAAATCAAATCCTTTTAAGGCGGCTTTTACTAATTCGGGTAAGCGATCGGGCGTACAGGCAAAACAAGCAATGCCTAATTTGCTGATGTCTCTTGCTAAATCTGCATCATAATCGGGCTTTCCACTGTCGGAAAGAGCTAAAAGCGCAATGACTTTTACGCCTTCTTCGTGCATTTCAGACAAACGGCGGAGCAAACCTTTTCGAACGCCTCCTTCATACAAATCGGATATAAGAATAAACATCGTTTTTCGGGGATTGCTAATCAGTCCTTGGCAATAAGCAACCGATTGGTTGATGTCGGTTCCGCCTCCCAGTTGAACGCCGAAAAGCATATCGACCGGATCATTGCGGCAAACTTCAGTCAGATCGGTTATATGGGTGTCGAAAACGATCACATGTGTATCCAGCGCAGGCATCGAGGCAAAAATAGACCCCATCACAGAAGAATAAATAATAGAATCGGCCATCGAACCGCTTTGGTCGATGTCAAGAATCACCGTCCAGTGTTTTTGCTTTTGAGTGCGTTCGAAAAAATAAAATTTTTCCGGAATCAAGCGTTTTGTTTCCGTATCGTAATTTTTGAGATTTTTGTTAATTGTTCGTTTCCAATCGATTGCCGAAAATTGACTGATAGGCGAATGGGCTTTTTTATTCAAAGCTCCAGCGACAGCTCGACGAAGATTCATTTCCATGCGTTTCATGATCTCGTCTACTACCTCTCGTACCAATTGACGAGCTGTTTCTTTTGATTTTTCGGGAATTTGTCCTTTCAGCGCCATCAACGTTCCCACCATTGAAATATCCGGTTTGATATTTTTCAAAGTTTCCGGCTCAAACAACAGTTTGCTTAAGCCTTTCCGCTCGATCGCATCGGACTGAATCACGCTGACTACATCCGAAGGAAAAAATCGGCGGACATCGGTCAGCCATTTGGCCAGAACTGGAGAAGAGGAGCCTAAGCCCGCCGCTTTTCGACCGTTGTCCCTTTCCGTTGTATTGTTATCGTAGAGAGCGGCTAAAGTTGCATCCATGATCGATTCCCTTTCGTCCAGACGTACATCTGACAAAGCGCGCGTATCAGCGCCCAGAATCAAACGCCAGCGACTCATTTGCATATTTTTACTTGAAGGTTCCATTGTTGTAAGCGTAAGAAATATCTGTATTCCTCTGTTTCCTTTGCATTTCAAAATCAAAAATCAAAATCAAAATCATTTAGTTCGTCCAATTTTTCCGTTTCTTTTTCCGTCAATTCCGCTTGCAAATTCTCGGCTGCCGTTTCTGCGCCGATTTCCCACAAGTCGCCCAGCAATTCGGCAATGCTGTTTCGTTGGTTAGGTTCAAATGCGCCAAACGTTCTTCGAAGAAAAACGGCCGACCGCACAAATTCTTTCTCATCCAATTGTTGTATGTAATGGTCCAATTCTTTCCACAAGGCGACGCGCGAAAGTAAAGCATAACGGTTGCGGCTTGCCAAACCTTCAAACCAGCCTGCGCCCAGTTCTGCTGGTACTCCCGGCGATAAACGACGGGAAACTTCTTTGGCACAATCGTCTTCGGTAGCCAAACTATGCTCCAGCAAAATGGAAAAAGCGATGCCCGACAATTTGGCATTTAAATCGTCGCGCCAAGCAAGTTGGTGCAGTTCTTTTTGCCAAACTTCCACCGAAACCGTTTCGTAATGTTGTTGCGAAATCAATTCCATCAAGTGGATAGCTGGCGCGATGTCGTTTGCGGCTTTGTCGTCGCAGGACGAAGCGTCGGTCAACAGCAGCGCAGCGTGTAGAAAAAGTTGCTGCAGAATAGGAACCAAAGGTTTGAGATTGAATTGCCGTACATCGCCATACTGAATCAGAGTCGCTAATTCGTGAGCTGCATGAGCCGTTTCCTTAAAATTATTCGAATCAGTAGAAAGCGCTTGCAAAGAGCTGAGCGCATGATCGAAAAGAGACGTCAAACGACATTCGCAAGCTTGCCGTATGATCTTGGCCGAAAGAGCGATGTCAGTACAATCGTGGAGTTGTTCCCTCAATTCGAAGGCGGCGGCAATTTCCAATGTTTCGCCTTTCAGATTGGCTTCCACAATTTCGATTTCTACTTCGGGCGTCCATTGTAAAACCCATTTCTCAGCCCACGTTGCGCTTTGTTGCGAAACTTGCATTTTTTCGGCAAAATGAATCTGCAACACTTGCAAGCGGTGCAAAAAAGTAGAACGATTCAAGTCGATGAAAGCCGCTTCTTTGCTGCTGACTTTGAGATTTTCGCGCAAATCGAGTTGAAGTTCTTGCGCTACGGGCGATTTGTAAGCCGTAAGTTTCAAACGTTTCAGTTCCTGGTTCATGTCTTCCTGAACTGGCGTTTGGCCAACGCCCTCCGGCAAACTGCCGATCGCCGTGCCGATATCGATCCGGTTAATCGCTTCGGCAACGGAGGTCAAATCGCCTTCTCCCAGACAAGTAACTGCCGCGTCGTGCAAATCGTTGAGCACAGGGAGGGCGCCCGACTTCAAAGAGGTTAATGCATGGGCTAAGCGTACCGCTTCAATTACGCTGGCCGGAGATGCATTGAATCCTTTTCCTCTTTGTATTTTAGCTATATGCGTAAGATAAATAGCCGGCAAATCTTTTAATTTTTTTTCCTGAATCGCCTCCCACATCAATTCGAAATAATACGGCGCTTTATTTCCCGCTCCATACCCTGTACGACTGCTTAAACGAAGATAAGAATACGGCGTTAAAGCGATTTGGGAAGCCGCCCGTGGCAAGCGTTTCAGTTCTTTGTCCGATAAAGGCGGCAAATCGCCTTCCATGCCCGCCAAGTGGTACGCTCCCACTACAACAACGATCTCCTCTGGTTTATATCCTTCTACAATAGCCCGTTGTATTTCCATGCGCATGTGAGCTTCACGAATCAGGTTGTAAGAAAAATCGTAAGGAACGGATGCTAATTCCTTAGCGACAACCATCTCTCTGATTTGGGCAGATTGGTAAGCTAAGCCTTCTCTGAAAGTATCCGGATGCAGATTTTGTTCGAAATTTCGTTCCCAGTAACTTTCATAGTCATTTTCTTCGCAACGTTGAGCCAGCTGATCATAAATTTCATTGTGGAAAGTATAAAAAGCGTTCGCTCTTTCGCGATCCTTTTCGCTTTGTTTTTCTTGCTTCAGTTTGAGTAAGATCGACGAAGGCAAGTCGATAAACCGTACTTCCCGATTCCGTTTTACTCCCCAACAAATAGCCTGATATTCGGGAGAATATGAAGCAAAGGGATACAATATCGTTCCGATGGGGAGTTCGGTGGTGTAAGCCAGCAAAGCAACAGGAGGCTTTACTCGTTCGTCTGCAATTGCTTGCATCATACCGGAAGCGTCGGATGCTCCTTCAATCAGGATACATTTTGGATTTTTTTCTTCCAAATACTGTATCAGGTGAAAAGAAGCGCCCGGCGAAAGGTGACGTACACCAAATAAATTTAATTTTTTATCCATCGGATAAATATTTCAAGTTAAGCGTTCATTTCGCTGCAAGTGTTGTATAAACCCCTCCATGCTGCGCCCCGTTTTTTCATCACATTTTCAAGATATTCTTTCCAGACAATACAGTCTTTTTCTTCGTCTTTTACAATGGCTCCCTGCAATCCGGCGGCTAAATCGGCATCGCTTACCGTACCGTTTCCGAAGCTGGCCGCTAAAGCCATGCTATTTGTAATCAACGAAATAGCTTCGGCGGTAGAAATGACTCCGCTCGGCGATTTCAACTTTTGCTTCTCGTCGAGGGTAACTCCCCTTCGCAGTTCGCGGAAGATGGTTACAATTTTCTCAACGGCTTCTTGCTTAGGCAGATTTGCTTTCAGACGGTAATTGCCAGCGATTTCGGCTACCCGTTTATTTACAATGGATATTTCTGTTTCCAATTGAGCGGGGGCTGGTAAAACAATGATATTGAAACGGCGTTTGAGCGCTGACGACATATCGTTTACCCCTCTGTCGCGCGTATTGGCCGTAGCAATAATCGAAAAGCCGCGTTTGGCCGGTAATTCTCTGCCTAATTCGGGAATGGCGATCGTTTTTTCCGACAGGATCGAAATGAGTGCATCCTGTACTTCCGAAGCGCAACGCGATATTTCTTCGAAACGTGCAATTGACCCGCTTTCCATAGCACGGAAAATAGGACTTTTGATCAACGCTTCTTCCGAAGGTCCGTTGGCTAAGAGTAGAGCGTAATTCCATGAATAACGGATGTGTTCTTCGCCCGTTCCGGCGGTGCCTTGAATCACTTTGGCCGAATCGCCGCAGATCGCTGCCGCGAGGTTTTCAGACAACCACGATTTAGCGGTTCCCGGTTCTCCGATCAGCAAAAGGGAACGGTCGGTCAACAAAGTGGCAATCGCAATTTCGACCAATCGGTTATTTCCTATGTATTTGGGAGTTATATCTATTCCTTTTGCTTTTCCTCCGACAATGAATTTCAATACTGCTTTAGGCGATAATTGCCAACCGTCCGGTTTCTCTTCGTTTTTATCTTCTTCTTTCAATGCATCCAGTTCGCGAATATACAACCATTCGGACGGAAGCCGCAACACATCGTCTTTTATTTCTGCCATATCTGTTTTATTTTTTGTTGAATTTTATTTTTGAGGCTATTGCGTTCGCTTAATTTAGTCAGGGCTTTCTCGGCAGCTTCCCGCACCATTTTATTTTTGTCGCCCGTCCATTGAGCAATTAAGGTTTCGTTTTCAGGATTATCGCTCAATATTCGGATGGCTTCCACTTGCAGAGAAGGTAAAGAGGACAACGAGATTTGTTCTATCATATCCGGAATTCCGGAATATTTCAGTTGATACAACAAACGCAAGCGCCTTTGATGTTCTGTCTTGTCTTTGTAAAGAAAACCTTTCAGAAGAAATGGAATCATGGGTTGGCCAATCGACGGAATAATCGTTTTTTCCACGAAGTCGCACAATTCCGTATATTTATCGGCTAAGGCTTCTTCCAAATACGGCCAAGTGCGCGAATCTTTGAATAGTTTTCTTTCGAAAGCATCTTTCAGAATTTCTAATCGTCCCGAATTGGGAATCCGCAAGGCATCTATGACCGGCTTCAATTGCAAATAAGAAGATTTTGTATTTACATCCTGAATATTCAGAATCGGCGTCAAGGTTTTTTCTTCGTAATCGCCGGATTCGACTGTTTCCCCCTGCGTATACAAAACAGAATAAAGCAAGATGGATATCGCCATCAATTTATCTGCAGATGGCTGGGCATCGGAATGGAGCAAATCTTCCAAATCGTTTGCCAGTTTTTTGAATACGGGCGCCTTTTCTCCTAATTTTTGAAGCGTTGGAATTTGTTTTTGCAAGCGTGGGTCTTCTTTTGCAAATTTACTTCCCGCAATGAACAGGCGATTAATTTCTTGTTGTAAATCATATAAAGTTTGGAGTTTCATAGGAACATCTAATTTTTAGTAGATCAATAGAGTAATCGAACAATTTTTTCAGGAGTAATCAACGAAAGAGGTTGTCCGGACAAGTATCCGCTTTCGACATCGTTGTCCATACGGATAGCCAATGCAAAATTCTCGCACTGGGAAGGTAATAGATTGATTAATTGAGTTGTCGTTGGGAAAAACACATAATCCGACAAAGAAAGTTTGTTTCCTTCCCGATCTTCTATCACTAATTTTCCATTTTTCAGATACGCTTTATGTAAAGCGGCCAGTACGACAGGATGCTTGTCCATCAGCGGATTTTTGATGGTGTTTTTTACCGATTTAATCATTTCAGCATAATTAACATAAGACCAGAAAATGATTTTTTTGAAGTCGTCGGCATCGTAACGCTTTTCCAACAAAGCTTCCGGCTCCCATCGAATTCTTGGATTTTGGTCGCCCGGATAGATAAACATTTCTTTGAGTTTCAGAATACCAAAAGTAGAATTTTCTTCTTTGATATGTTTAGCTGCCCGATAGGGTCTGTAATTATTTGTTTTGTAAATCTTTCCGTTTTTAAGATTAATCCAGATACCTTCATCTACCCATTCTTTCCGCGCTCGATGATCGTAGGTAAAAAAAGAAAGTTGGGTGATTTCGGCATTTTCTTCGCACAATCCATACTGCATCAGTTCAGACAGTTTCCAGACGTAGCCGATTTGTTCTTCAATCGCTGAATCAAGTTCGGGCTTGTCTTCCGGATGGTCTTTGCGCTTGTTCAGATAATCTGTACTTTTTTTCAATAAGGTTGAAATATAATTGATCTGATCGATCACTTCAGTAAAAGCTTCATTTTCCACCGCAGAAAGCGCTATCAAAAGATGATTAAAAGCTGTTTGAATCCCGTTGATGTGGTAATTGCCCAATTCTTTTGTCTGGGCTCGCAGGGTCTGAACGACTTTGGCGTCGGCTGAAGCCAATCCACTTTGCACCAAATCTTTCAAAATCTTTTCGGCCATTTCGATACCGCTCAGTTGAACATTGATTTTTTTTACAAAGGCTGCCGTATTCATCTTTTTCGAACCTTCGGCTTTTTCTTTGACGATTTCTTTCGCCAGCACCTTTTTTTCTTGCTTCTTTTCTAATTTTTTCCGTTTTTCAACAATATCTTCAGGAATATCAGACGTTTGAAAAGTATCGCCTTTTTCGAATGCAAACAATAATCCCAGTGCATGCTTGCATGGGAATTGACGGCTGGGACAGCTGCAACGAAAAACAGGCTGAAGCGGATCTTTCAAGTCGATGGAACAATGGTAGGGATTTTTACCGCTTCCGGCACATTCTCCCCAAATTACACTTTTATCGTTTGTCATTTTCAAATTGGAGAAGCGATTTTTATTTACTAAATCGCGTCCGTTTCTCGCAGCCTCGGAATTGGGAGCGAATTCCTCTATTTTCATATTTTCATTGTCTGTATTGGTTTGAGAATAGAATAATTAATTCAAAAATTTTTTTACTATAAAAATAATTTGTGCGTAAAGATAAGTAAATTGCAGTAAAAAACATTAGTTACCATTCATATTTTTTCAGCTATTATTTGTGTTTTTTGAAATGGGTTTCACTCTCTTTTATTTTTCGTTTATTGACAAAATATCATAAAAAATATATATTAATATACGAAAAATATGTATTTTTGCATGAGAATCGAATTAGAAGTTGAAAAGAGGAGGAAAACGTTTTTTCTGGAAAAAATATTTATGAGCATTACTAACATTATACTATATCTAATGATTTATTTATGAACAGGTTATTTATTTTATGGATCACACTTTCGGTGTTTGAAATTGCAAGCGGACAAGAACAAACGCTTACAGAAGAAAAAAGTAAAACCGACACCCTTGAGATGGTATCTTCCAACAATCTTCCCTATTCCGCTGTTTTGTCAGTGGATGTTCCAACTGCTCCAAGTAACTTTGTAGTTACTCCTGATACAAACGGTGTGCTTTCGTGCGAACTGCGTTGGATCAATCCTTCTTTTACCGTGAACAGAGCGCCTCTGTCTTCTCTTTCGTCCATTACGATTGTAAGGAATGGCGAACAAGTGGAAGTAATTTCTGATCCAGTACCTGGAGCAGAAGGGACCTGGACCGATACGAATCCTGTGAACGGAATTTATACGTATACCATTTATGCAACCAATGAAGCGGGCAAAGGATCTACACTGTCTAAAACGACTTACGTAGGAATTACAGCTTGCAACGATGCGGGCATTACGGTATTTCCATTTGCTGAAAGTTTTGATGAAGATGAAGTTTGCTGGGGGGTACGTTCCACTTCTTCCTCCTATGCTTCTTGGGTAATGACTCAGGGAGTTGTTCGAACTGGTCGTTTTGCTTTTGTTCATTATTATGCAAATGGAGAACAAACTGGATTTTTGATTTCTCCCAAAATTGTTGTTCCTTCCGACGGCGCCCTCAAACTGTCGTTCTGGTCGTTCAACGAACGTACCGATCAATACGATAATGGGAAAAATAGTGTAATCGTGGCTACAGGTGCCGATCCGGACGATGTTAGCCATTACGTCGAGGTATGGAGCCCTACTTCTGTGAAGGAACAATGGATTCGAACAGAAATCAGTTTAGCGCCTTATGCCGGTCAAACTATCTTTCTTCTATTCAAATATGAAGGAACAAATGCGCATATTTGGTATGTGGACGATATTGACTTATCGCAGGTCTTCTCTGATGCCGATATCTGAACGGCCTTAAACCATCGCATATATTGCGAAGTAAAGGAAATGCCTTAGACTGGATTTGAAAAAAAGAAACGTCACAAAACAAAAGGAAACAAGGAAAGTAAAAAAGAAAAGGAAGGTAAATTAAAAAAGTTGTCCAAGAAGCCCGAAGAGATAATGAAAACGGTACTTTTTGGACAACTTTTTTTAAAAGCGGAAGAAAGGACTTGGCGGCATTCTAAAAAGTCCCAATTTCAATACTTACTCTCCAAGAAGCGAATGCCCTTGAAAAGCGTTTTTGCAATACCCTGTCAAGATAATAGAACTCTATTTGAAGAATAATTCAAAAAACACGATAAATTTTTAATTTTTTCTTTGAGATGTCATTTTAGACCATTAATTTTGCATTAATTTTCATTTTAAACTAATAAATAGCGCTGTGGAAAGAAAAGAGATGAAAGTGAACGACTGTTTTTAAATAGAAAGAAAATAATATCAACTCGAAAGAGCTATGACAATGAAAAGAAAAAAGTATTTTTGTATGCTATGGGCGGCATTGCAAGTAG
>WRFY01000065.1 GCA_009783445.1 Candidatus Azobacteroides sp.
TGAAATCGGCTCTGTTTTGTTTAATACAAAAATCAATCAAGTTGTTGGTTTTGTGAGTGAAGAACAAGAAACCGCCGATGTTCCTTCCGCTACCGCAGCCATGTCAATCGACCCCATGTGCGAGAAGTATTATTGGATTACGCCGTATGCATATTGTTTGAATAATCCGGTGAACGCGATAGATGCAGACGAGCGAAGTACTTGGGTATTGACTAATAATGACGGGACTTATCAAGTTGTAGGTGGAGATTTGAAAGATAAGGATTTAAATATTTATCTCTACAACATCCAAGGTGGTCAATTTGTAAGAGGTGAATCTATTGGAATAACGTCATCCACAACGTCTTTTTATAATGATACCAAGTATAGAGATGAAAATGGAAAAGAAAAAATTTATGGCTGGATGGGGATAATCAATCCGAATGATAATAGTGGAAAGATTTTTTTAGAAGACATATTCTCTAATACGCCTACAATGGACAATTATATTGCAAATGCAGGAAATGGTGGCAATTATGATTTTAAAGATAAGGATGCAGGAAACCAAAAAGGAGTAGGAAGAGAAAGGTACTATTATAGAGGAATGCCAATTGCCACAAAAGAGGGGATACCCATGTACACTTCCGCAAGAGATGTAGGTAATATATCTGCCGGTTATGTCGCCGCGTCTAATGGCATGACATGGAAGGCGTCACGCATAGCATTTGATACCTATCAATCCATACAAAATGGTTTAGGAATAGAAGGATTATCTACTCGAAACGCCCAAGCTCTTGGGTTTAATATCGGTTATAGGACTAACGCACCACTTCAACAGGGAACAAATTTGATAAATTCAATAAACAGCAGCGTGAAAAGATTGTGGAATTGGCTGACTAAATAAAGTTTTATGAAAAGAAAATCATACTTGATTTGCTTCACAATATTTCTATTGCCACTTATTACATATTTTTTATATTTGTTTCTAAACAGTTTAATCTCAAGAGAGAAAATATATTATATACCAGAAGCAGAGATGTATATTAAAACAATTATAGTCCCCAAAAATTATTATGGTTATATACTTTTTGGAAAAAGTGATGATATAGTAGAATCAGATAGTATAGATTATATTATTCTTGCACAGAGATTAAGCCATGAAATATTAGTCGACCCAGTAAAAAAAAACAATATCTATTTAGAATATGATATTATGGAAAGAATAAAAGAAAATCAATTAGTTAATGATACTTTTTTTATGTATGATAAGAAAAATCCAGTATTCTATTCCATGATAGATATAGCAACCACAGACACTTGTTTCTTTAATGAATATGAAAAGTACTATCATGTAAGTAAAAATTCTTATATAAGTATTGTTTTTGACGAACATTTTAATGAGGTAAAAGTAAGAAATGCAGGAGATAGTGTCTATAAAAAATTATTGCCAATGCGATAAAGAAGTAAATTACATGCTTGTGTTTTCGATCTTATAAAAACGGAAGGGTAAAAAAATTCCAATAATCGAGTTATAAAAAATTAAATGAACAAATAAAAATATGAATATTAAACTATTATTTGTGTTTTTTTATGGAAAAGCAAAGTATAACTTTTATTAAATTATTTATGGCCATATTTTTTATGAATTTGTTGTTACCTTGTAGTAATAAAACGGATGCAGATAAGATTGATATTAAAAAAAAATAAAAAAATGAGTTTTATTTTAAATACAAATTTATCGTCAGATAATTACTCTGAAATAACAGGTTACTTTCCTGATGCAGGTTTTATTCCTAATGAGGAAATCGCATTTAAGATTGCAGAGATTGTATTAACTCAAATATACGGAAAAGAAAACATAAATGAGGGAAAACCTTTTTCTATCAATTTAGAAAATGATATTTGGATTATAGAAGGAACCCTTTATCGCAGAAAAGGCGGGGTTGCTTATATGGAAATTCAAAAAAAGGATGGAAAAATATTAAAAATTATTCATACAAAATAATTGAAATTAGTTATGCCGAATAAAATAATGATTTATTGTTTTGCTTTTTTAATGTGCAATGCTGGTTCTCTACAAGCCCAAGCGCCGGAATCCTATTATAACGATGCCTTTGAAAGAATCGATTCCATGTTAAGCGGCAAAAGTGCGCTTGATTTCAAAAAAGCCGTATTTCTGACCGAAAACGCCTATTTCGAAAATCAACTCGATCCGGAAGTGTTCGACAATTACATCCGATTCTGTACGTCGATATGCAGAGGAATTATTGCTTCCGGAAATATTCTTTATCCGGAAAGCGATGGGGAAAAAGCCGCCGCTCAATGCGCCGTTATGGTTTTTATGACCGATACGATTCCCATACAAATCGGCAAGGACGTTGTCATTCATGCTCCATTTGAATACAATTTTGAGGATTTTGCAGGGCAAAAAGAA
Organism: Candidatus Azobacteroides sp.; assembly: GCA_009783445.1. Taxonomy (GTDB): domain Bacteria; phylum Bacteroidota; class Bacteroidia; order Bacteroidales; family Azobacteroidaceae; genus Azobacteroides. Next base: position 2,414 of record WRFY01000065.1, read on the forward strand.
TGGTCAAGCATGTTTGTCTCTACCTTAATGGAAACCCAAAAAGGAAATTGTCATTCCCTTCCGTTCCTGTATAAAATGATTATGGACGAATTGGGACAGGATTGTTATTTGTCTCTGTCTCCTAATCATATCTATATCAAAGTCCAGAATAAACGCGTGGGCTGGTACAATATCGAACTGACCTGCGGCGATTTTCCTACCGATGCATGGCTGATGTCTTCAGGATACATTCATATCGACGCCCTACGAAACGGCATTTACATGGATACGCTTTCGCAAAAACAATCCGCAGCGCTCTGCCTCGTGGATTTGGCGCAAGCTTATCAAGCAAAGTTTGGAATGCAGGATGGCCGTTTCATCCTGCAATGCTGCGAAACAGCATTGGCTCATTTTCCGAATTATATCAATGCCTTATTGTTGAAAGCAGAAACAGAAACGGCATTGTATAAACAATCGCCTCCGGATTCGGAAACCAAAAAGAAATTACTTCTGCAAATGAATGAACTCTATACCCACATTCATCAATTAGGTTACCGGAAAATGCCGGAAAAAATGTACCTGAATTGGTTAAATTCAATGGGAACGCAAACGACCGATTACAGAATGAAATCACTGCTTGTTCCCCAAGATGATTTATAAATACAAACAGCATGAAACGCTTTATTTATATTCTTTTTACTTTTTGCACAATGGGTTTATCGGCTCAAAACTTCGGAAATAATGGAACTTTACCGGTCATCGCTCCGCCCCAACAGCCGAATCCCTATCAACCATTAGAATCGTTTTCAAATCATTATCCCCAAACGAATCCTTATAATCCCAACGAATTAACAGCTATTCAAAGAAACAATGAAATGATAATAAGGGAGGTAGAAGAATATCAACGGTCTGTCAATGCCGAAATTCAACGGCAATCGGAAATAAAAATGCTGATCGACAGCGGATTTCCCTCGCAAGCTTATCAGGATCCGAAAAATAGTACGTATTTTTATCAGGCATTTGATGAAATAACCAGCATGTTGAAAGGCGGAAAACCGTTGAATTTGGGCCGCGCTGTTTTTCTTGTTGAGAATGCTTTTTATGGAAATGCACTGGATTATTCAGAATATCAAAACTTTATAAAGCGCAAAGCGGCGCTTTGCAAGCAAAAAATAGAGGACGAAAAGTTAGACGGCAACAACAATCTGGTAAAAAACATGATGTTGTTTCGTTTAATAGCCGACACTTTGAAATTCAAAAACAAGGGAACGGAAAAAACGCTTACCCATTTACCCATAAAATACGATTACGACGATTACCGCTCTCAACAACATTACGACAGCCATTTCGTTACCAAATTAATGAAAAGCGGCGTCGGGCAATGCTATTCCATGCCCCTGTATTATTTGATTTTGGCGGAGGCCATAGGAGCTGAAGCTTATTGGTCGTTTTCTCCCAAGCATTCGTTTGTAAAAATACAGGATGAAAAAGGCAGATGGTATAATATAGAATTGACCTGTGGCGCTATACTCAGCGATGCCCACTATATGAACAACAGCTACATCAAGGCGGAAGCTATCCGCAACAAATTGTACCTTGAACCGATGGACAAAACCAATGCCGTAGCGAACATGCTGATCAGTCTGGCGCGTTGTTACTATGTCCGATACGGATGGGACGATTTTTTTCTGCAATGCGTAAATACAGCGGAACAATATTTGGATAACGATTTGGAGGCTCTGAAGCTGAAAGCGGATTACCAAACTTATTTAACGTTGACGATTGCCAATCTGCTGAAAGCTCCAACGCCGGAAATACTCCAGCAGAAGTCGCCGGAAGCTTACAGCCAATATGAAAAGATGATTGAATTGTACCGGAAAATAGATGATTTGGGGTATGAAGAACTTCCAGATAATATATATGCAAAATGGTTGGATTATATTGCAAAACAAAAAGAAAAATTGGAACGGAACAGGACTGTTTTATTGAACGAAATTCGGTGAGTAGCCTGTTTGCCAAATTTAATGATTTAGCGCATGCTTCTTCCCTATCTACATAAAGATCAGATAGAAGCCGGCTGCGACGAAGCCGGACGAGGATGTCTGGCGGGCGCTGTTTTCGCGTCTGCCGTCATATTGCCGCCGGATTTTGTTTGCGAAGAACTCAACGATTCCAAACAATTATCTGAAAAGCAGCGGAATATTCTGCGCCTATTGATCGAAAAGGAAGCAATTGCGTGGGCGATAGGAATCGTCTCGCCCCAGAAAATCGACCAAATCAACATCCTTTACGCTTCTTTCTTGGCCATGCATCGGGCCTTGGATCAATTGCCGGTTTGTCCGCAACATCTATTGATCGACGGAAATCGGTTTCAAAAATACAAGGACATCCCTTATACTACGATTATCAAAGGAGATGGAAAATACCAGTCCATTGCGGCCGCCTCCATTTTAGCAAAAACTCATCGCGACGAATACATGCTTCGTTTGCACGAAGAGTTTCCTTCCTACGATTGGAAGAACAACAAAGGGTATCCGACGCCCAAACACCGAAAAGCAATCGAACTTTTTGGAATCACGCCTTATCACCGCAAAAGTTTTAAACTTTTGCCTTCCGTCGAAGAACTTGGATGACAGCGATGAAACAAATCAGCGCAGATAAAAATAAAAGGAACGCTCTCATTGTTTGTAAATTCAATAAGAAATGATTACCTTTGTGCCTCAATTTTACAATATAGTATTAAATTAATTATTAATTAAGCATTTATGAATAATTACGAAACCGTTTTCATTTTGACTCCCGTTTTGTCTGACGTACAGATGAAGGAAGCGGTCGAAAAATTCAAAGACATTCTCAGCGAGGAAGGGGCTGAGATCGTAAACGAGGAAAACTGGGGCTTGCGCAAATTAGCGTATGCCATTCAAAAAAAATCTACAGGATTCTATACGTTATTAGAATTCAAAGCAGAACCTCCTGTTGTTGCGAAACTGGAAACTCAATTCCGGCGGGATGAAAAAGTACTTCGTTTTTTGACTTTCCGTCAAGATAAGGATTTTGCAGAATATGCAGCTAAAAGAAGAAATAAATCGAAAGAAGTTAAAAAAGAAAATTAATTATGGCCACACATAACAATTCGGAAATTCGTTACTTAACTCCTCCTACTGTCGACGTTAAGAAGAAAAAGTATTGCCGTTTCAAAAAAAGCGGCATCAAGTTTATTGATTATAAGGATCCTGAATTCCTGAAAAAATTCTTGAATGAACAGGGAAAAATTCTTCCCCGCCGCATTACAGGTACTTCTCTGAAGTTTCAACACCGTATTGCACAAGCAGTAAAGAGAGCTCGTCATTTGGCTTTGCTTCCCTACGTAACCGATTTGATGAAATAATAAAGGAGGATATCACCATGCAAGTAATATTATTAGAAGATATGAGTAATCTGGGTTATAAGGATGATATTGTCACCGTAAAAAGCGGTTATGGTAGAAATTATCTAATTCCTCAGAAAAAAGCGGTAATCGCTTCCGAATCGGCAAAGAAAGTTTTAGCGGAAAATCTTCGCCAACGCGCTCACAAATTAGAAAAAATCAAAGGAGACGCTCAAACAATCGCTTCAAAATTAGCGGGCGTTTCACTTATTATCGGCGCTAAAACCAGTTCTTCAGGAACCATCTTCGGATCGGTAACCAATATCCAGATAGCGGATGAGCTGGCTAAAAAAGGATTTGAAATTGAAAGAAAACAGATTCTTATCAAAGAAGCAATAAAAGAAGTAGGTACCTACAAAGCTACCGTAAAACTTCACAAGGATATCTCTGTTGAAATTCCATTTGAAGTGATTTCAGAGTAGAATTCGACTGTATCCATCAAGAAAGAGCAATTTTTAAAAAATTGCTCTTTCTTTTTTACCGAGCATTGTGCAAAAATTCCACAACCATTATACGATATTGTTGGATTTATTCGCCGTCTCGAACGCTTCTTCCAATAGCGGTTTAAGCTCTTCCGCGTTGTCCGCTCGTTTCCAATTTAAATAGGCGGGCAATCCGCAAGCGGCAGAGGCTATGACGGGTTTATGGGAAGCAATAGCTAACAAAAGTCCTCTGGGATTATGCTCTACCACCGCGGGCAAAACCACTGCATCACAAAGTGCAACACCTTCGCTTATAGAATTTACGATACGGGTATTGATTCCTTTCCAAAAATCTTTGCTTTCTATGGCAGACGGAGGCATCAGAAGTTCAAAGTTGAAGTGAAGCCTTCTTAAAGCAGCCCGCAAATCAAAAATTCCTTTTCTTCCTAAAGAAGCGCCCGCAAGGAATAGTTTAAAGTTTGAATTTTCTTTAGGTAAAGATGCGGCAGGTTCCGGCAAAATCCAATCCAAAGCCGCGCCTTTTTCGCCAGCCCATTCCTGTATTTTTACATGCGGACTGATGAGTCGAGAAGCGCCAGCCAACGCTTTTTTTTCCGCTTCAATTAAATCTTTCGAAACCCTGAAATCGCCTAACGTGACGCCATTTTCGCCGCACGGATTTTCGTCGTTTGTCGCTTCGTAATAACCGTCTTTGACGATAAATCCATAACGCTTCATCGCTTCGTCCAGCGCTCGTTCTATTTCAGGCATTGGCATAGCGCTCATCAGTACGTCGTAATCGCGCCCCGCAAGTTCGCCTTCCAAATACAACCAAACCAAAAGTTGCTGAGGAATAATCAGATAAGTGTCAGAGAGTTCAAGCTTTTTCGCAAAATGTTTGGCGAGCATGCGAAATCGGGCATTTTGAGCAATAGGTATAGGATATTTTCTCCAACTATAGATGGATCGGCCCTCTTTTTTCGAAAGTTTTCCTGCTTGTTTAAGTTCCTGATTTCCCTTCCATAAATAAAAACGTCTCTTCAGTTTGGAGAAAAAATTGATCACTTGCATGTCTAACGAAGCATTCTGCGTAGCGGATATGAGCTTGTCTTCCTTTTGCATATTCTTTTTTCGCCATTCGGCAAACTCTATCCATTCTTCGTCTATACTCAAATAAGTTTTGCGGACAGGCGACGGCATGTCGCCCGTATGCAAATAACAATCGGTGCGCCCGCACTGCGTGCAATCGCCCAAAGCCGCAGGTGCGCAACGAGTTTGCGTTTCGTCTCTTTTGGCATTTTTTTCTTCGCCGAATATGCTGACTATCAAACGATTTTTGTTCATCTCTACTTGAAGTTGCCAATCTTGCGAACCCTTTATGCGCAAATCCAAATAGTTCCAAAAAACCGTCGCATCTCTGTTTAATTCCGCTAAAGAACCTTTGATTACTTGAGAATGGGTATGGCGTTCCACTATTTCAAGCCCTGCTTTCAAAGCGGCATCGTAGATAGCATTGGATAGTTGGCATATACCGCCGCCGATTTGGGGTATGATGCATCCTTCTCTTAACTCGCGTCCAAGCGCATAACCTTTGGCTTTGGTAGGTTTTCCGACCTGATGCCAAAAACTGAAAACCTCTCCTTTGCGAACGACTATTCCGTCGAGTCTTTTTATGGCGATTCGTATGTTCTGTATCTTGCCGTCAACAAGCGCTTGAGCCGTTTCTTCATTGAAACGCAGTAAAGAGATCGATTGCGAAAGCAAAATTCCGTCGGGAAAGTTTGAATGAGGTTTCAAATCTGACAACGGATGCATAAGGTCTTTAAAAAAACGCTTCTGCTGTAAAAAAAACGCTTTCCCGTCAAATAGAAGTCCCTCCATTCGAGTGGGCAAAGGGGCTCCTGAAACTTTTCTTTGGGTTGATTTCATCTTTATTTCATTTTTTTTCTGTACCACCCGGTTAATCCGAATAATAAAATCAAAATCCATAAACTGGGTTCGCTCATTCGTTGGGTATCTTCACCCAGGTCTAAGGACTTGTTCGTTGATAAAACTTGCTCCTGCTTCTTTTTTAAAATGGCTTTTTGCGCTTCATTCTCAACCACTAAGTAAGAGGTTACAGGACTCATTACTTTTGAAATAAAACTGCATTTTACCAAATGCAGCCATTCTTTGCCCGACGTTTCCGGATGCAAAATTTGCGACATCCATTGAGCTTGCATAGTCAAAGCCGATTGCCAATTTTTTTCTTTGATTTCTGATGGGTTCGTTTCAAAAACATCTTTCTTTAAGACGATGCTTGGCTCCTGGTTGTCCGGTAAATAAGCAAGGAAATTGTCGTCCGCTCGATATTCCAAAACGGGTTCGTAAAAGGAATATTCTGTTTGATCGATAAGTGGTTTTATCGGGTTATTCACTAATGAATGCGCCTCTAAAGTTCCATCTTCATTCAACTTGAAAAACAAATTGCTTTCTGGAAATGCAAATTTGAAATCGGAAAAATCTTGATCCAAAACCGCATCGTGAATATCGTCGGTAACGACAACAATTATTGGATAAGACTTAGCGTTATACGCTTGAAAAAACGCCGTTTTGACGGCTCTGTCCAAATAGAAGGCTCCCTCAAAAATTTGAGACTGATAATGTTGTTTCCAATCGCTATCCATGGGAAATGTATGGATATAACTGTTTACAAAACTGATTTGCGCATTTTCTGAAAGCGCTTTGTTCGCTTCTAAAATTTGTTCCATTCGGTTTATGAAATCATTCGAATAGGTATTTTTTCCTTCGGAAACGTCTACTAAAAAGTGAAAATACGGTTTGCGTTGAACAGACCGGAGCGTTTGTTTTTGTTGAGCGGAAACATAAACGACATTTTCGGTTTCGATACTTTCGTTTATTGTTTCTTCCGCATTTCCCAATTCAACGATGTTGTTATCAATCGTTAATTTTACCGGCTCTTTATGCAGAAATTCAATTCCTGTTTTTCTTACTTCGCCTTCCGCAAACGGAAAAACTCTGAAAGCCACTTTATTGCCTGTGAGATAGTATAAAATTCCGGGGTCTTTTTTTTCATTTCGGATTTGTGCAAATACCCACACAGCCGATTTTTTCTCGGCCAGAATTCCCTGTTCTTTTTTATCTCCGACAAACAAATAGTAATCGCTAATCCAACAACCTTCGGGCAAATCAATGTTTGCGGCATATTCTGCCGGCCAAGCATTTCCGCTTTTGTTGGTTAGCTCCAAATCCACCCAACTTTTCCATGCTTTTTGCGAGAAATCGTAAACGCTGGCCGTAGAAATATGGGCGATGTTTACATCCTTGTTTGAAATATCTTCCGGTTGCATTTCAAAAGAAGATTTACCGAAAAATATTCTTTCGATCCCGTTTATTTTCGCGTCGGATAAAGTGAGATTATTCAAAACCAACCAATTGAAGTAGGAGGATAAATAAGGAATTTGAGCATTCCAACGGAAATCGTTCCGCTCTTTATGTTCTTTTACAATATTCAATGTATTTTGAAGCGAAGTTTTGTCCAGGACGTATTTTTTGGAATAATCAGGAGAATAAACATATTCGAGCGTTTTGTTTAAAATGCTTTTATCTTGGAGGTAAATGGCCGTAATACAGGAAGGAATCACGAGAAATCCGATCGCAATAATTCCTATAATTAGTTTTTTAGGAAATTCTGACTTCAGGAATGCAAAATCTTTGGAAAGTTCATGGATATGCACAACAAAAAGCGCCAATGGCGCAAGCATTAAAAAGCCGATACCGCAGGCAATAATGGCTATGATTGATAAAGGTAAAAAGGGGAGAAACACCAGAAAGAAATAGAATGTGTAACTAAAAGTGATGCTTCGCCCAATAAATAAAAACAACCGGTAAAGTTTGTTATCAAGGTTTGGTAGGCACAAGAAAATGCCATTGATAATCGCAAGAGCATAAAACCAGCGATTATTGAAATTCCCGAATATACCTGCATCGAAATGAATGAACAGAATTCCGTTATTTACCAACAATCCCAACAGCGGCAATACGATCGCCACTGGAATTTTCCAAGCTAATTGATATTTCTGCCAAACAGCCTCTTTTTTAGAGGCAAGGATAAAAATGCTCCTAACTACAAAAAAGAGAAATACAAGGCTTATGACAATAATCAGTATCAGCAAAACGTGCAGATTAAAATCCCATATAAACGGTTTCCACAAAGGAAGTATAATTTGATAAAATAAATAACAGGTCACCGGAATCGCGATTGCAATGAGAAAATTAACCCAAGCTTTGTGTTCTTTTGTTTCGGGCGTTAAATGGGATACTAAAACAAATAACGAGTAGGCAAGCGTAGGCATTAAAAACGTGCCAACGTATAAAAAGATGTTGCCCGACATCATCCATCGGGGAACGGAAGAAGGAATAATTCCATCTAAATGATAACCATACAAATAAATGAATGAGATATAACAAAACAGGGCGATGATAGCGTAAAACACGGAAACATTTTGTTTTCTGAAAGTCTGATTTACCGCATAAACGAAATTCAACAAACCCAAAGTACCTAACAACAAACCAAAGAGTTTCCAAAGACGGATATTATCTTCATCCAACAATGTTTTGATAATGCTGAACTGACCAAAGAAAATAACAAACAGCGCCGCAATCGGCAACGTATTGATGATAAAAAGCCATTTGGGATTAAGCAGGTTTCGCATGAAATTTTTGCATTAAAAGTTTTTCAATTAAGTAATAAGCTAAGACAAGGAACGACAGATTAGTAATGATGCCAATGGCTTCGTGCAGCAAATGTTGCCGGCTGAGTATCAAGTCTTTTGTTTGATTTTGTATTATAATAGAAGCCAAAATCCGTGAAGTATTTACAAAGAGGGTCAGCGCATAAGCGCAAATGAAAGCAATGGGGAAGGCCGTTATTTTATGCAAAGGTCTATTTAAATATTTTATAATCAGATAAATAAACGATAGAAAGCATAAAATCAAAAAGTTAAATCCCGAACAGGATTTGTCGATCACAATATTCAATTTTTCATGGTAATATCCTGTCTCTGCCAGATAAACAGAAGGAGAGTCCGTCACAAGTTCCACAAGCTGATCTATTGGTTTAAGCAAGAAAACCAAATCGTCCTGATCGGCAAGCGTATATCCCAATTTCAGGCAAATGAAAAGTCCCGCTGCGGTTAAGCAATATGGTATATTTTTATTGTTCACTGTTTGCTTTTTGCTGTAAGCCATTTGCGAAATCTTTAACAAACAAAAATAGAACTATTTTTTCAAATTACGCAACAAAAATGATTTTTTTAGCACGCAGATGACGCAGATTAATTTTGCAGTAGATGGATCATAATTTTTCCGCAACAAGGAATTTTTTAATCTTATTTGCAAAAATGGAAAATGATTGTACTTTTGTGAGATGAAAATTAAGCATGGAAACAAAAATATAAACGTAATATGAAAAAAATAATATATCAAGTAGACGCTTTTACGGATGAGCCATTTAAGGGAAATCCGGCGGGAGTAATGCTTTGCGATGCACTGATGGCTCCGGAACTCATGCAAAATATTGCTATGGAAATGAATTTATCTGAAACGGCTTTTATTGCACCCGATGGCGACGATTTTCAAATACGCTATTTTACTCCGGTAAAAGAAGTTCCTTTATGCGGACATGCAACCTTGGCAAGCGCTCATATACTATACGAATCAGGCGTGAAAAAGCCGGATGATACTCTATTCTTAAAAGCGAAAGGGGCAGAATTGACTATCAACCGGAACAACGATTGGATTGTTATAAATTTTCCAAAATATCCTTTGAAAAAAATAGATACTCCCGCCGCTTTTAAAGAAATAGTCGGTTTTGAACCTATTGAAACCTATTTGAGTTCATACGACTGGATTGTTGCAGTGGCTGGTTCAGAAACAGACATTGAAAGAGCAAAACCCGATCTCTGGAGTGAAAAACTGAACAAGGTGGAGATGGATTCGTTACAGATATCCCAAAGGATAGGCAAGTTGAAAGTGAGAAGGGCCGAAAACGATAGAATGGAAATCAGCGGTAAGGCTATCGCTGTATTTGAAGCAAATTGGAAAATTTGAAATGAACGCATACACAAAATAATCCGGATAAACGTAGAAAAAAATACTTTCGTAAAATATTTTTCTGCCTCATTTGTCTCCTACTGTAGAGAGTTTGGTCAAAAACAGCATAGATAAAAAACAAAAAAATGAGTCAAGAAAAAGAAATGAAAAGAACGAATCGTCTTACAGAAAACAAATTATATACATATATGAAAGCACAAATTTTTAAGCGGATATTGCTGGCATTAGCCGTTTTAGCTTTATGCGGCCTCCTGATCATGTGGCTATGGAATGCCCTGGCGCCAAGTATTTTTGGACTTGTAAGCATCAATTTTTGGCAAGCATTGGGATTATTTGTACTATGCCGAATTTTGTTCGGCTGTTTCAATGGCGGCTGGTTGTTTGCTGCAAGCCATCGTTTTTACAGAAACCCTATTCGTGAAAAATGGGAGAGAATGTCGCCCGAAGAACGTGAAAAATTTATTCGGCATCGTCATTGGGATCACCGGTTCAGACGCTTCGATCAAGACTATTGCAAAAACGAGGAATCCGAAAAAAATGATTAAGGAAAGCGAGATCAATAAAGACAATCTCAAAGAACGGATTGTAGAATATCAACCGCAACTCAAGTCTTTTATCCGCAAACGGGTAGAAAATAAGGAAAGTGCGGAAGATATTCTGCAAGATGTTTTTTATCAGCTGACAAAAACGGTCAATACGGCCATGAATCCGATTGAGCATTTAACGGCATGGCTCTATCGTGTGGCCAAAAATACAATTATCAATCACGGCATCAAGAAACGGGAAGAAGAAATGCCTGTTTATCCAAACGATGAAAAAGAAAGCGAACTATTGAAAGATTTTTCGGAAGACTTGTTTAACGACGAATCCTCGTCTTCACCCGAAACAGAATACCTGCGTTCGCTGGTGTGGACGGAATTGGAAGCAGCTCTCGCCGAACTTCCGCCGGAACAACGCGAGATATTCGAACTGACGGAATTAGACGGCATCCCGATAAAGGAAATCGCTCAAACCTTAGGCGTTCCTATCAATACCTTGTTATCGCGAAAACATTATGCCGTGCTGCATCTGCGCAAACGGCTGAAAGAGTTGTATGATGATGTTCTGTATTCGTAGCTGAATTTTCATAAATACAGCGTTTTTGATTATTCGCAAGATGGCATTCCATACCACCACTCAAAGGCATTAGCAAAAACGGGAAAAACATCGATAAATAAGATAAGTCCATAATGCTGTCTACAATGGTTTCATGAAAACCAAATGCAATCATTTTGGATGTGAGTGCATACAACACAGGAATTGCAACTAAAGCAACGGTATAATAAAACAAATCGAAACAGACGGTTTTTATTCTAAATGTGAGTAACAAGGGTAAAAAGAGGGATGTTGCATACACAAAAGAGGGTATTTGAGAGGTCTGCAACAAAAAGGGATTGTAATGTTTCATTGTTTCCCAATCGGGACAATTCCGCAATACAGAAATAATTAATAATAGGGCTACTACCATAAAAGCAACCACAGTCTTTGTTTTGTCTGCCCACGGCAAACGGTAAAAATCTTTTGCAAAATAAAGAGCAATCGGGATAAATACAATTCCGCGCGTCAACAGCAAAACGGCTAACGCAACACCCAATGCAATCGGATATTTGAATTTATTTGACGGTAAATAGACTTCTATCAAAATGATAAATGCCAATACGAGCATAAAGTTACTCATTAAGTCGCTCAAAGCTACTATCTCCCACCAAAATGCAGGTGAAAACAACAGGAGCAAAATATATTTTAAGGCCTTATCGGTATCCAAAAAGACATACAAACAAAATGCGAGCGCGACAAACGAAAAAACTTGCAAAAGACCGACATTTCCCAATAAATAGAAAGGCAAACCAATCAACAATAAACCCGGAAAATTGGATGTTCGACCGTTCAAATGGTCCGTGGCCGTATAAGGATATTCGCCATTAATCCACGCTCTTATTCCTGCTTCCATAGCCGACCATCGATCCACGATAAGCGCATATTTATCCACACGACAGATTATAAAGAGGAGTAGCAAGGCGGTCAAAAAGATAAATGCAAAGTAAATTTCCTTCAGACGTTTTATTTTATTAAATTTGAAAAATAAAACGGCGCATACGCACGGCACGTAAGCGGCAAGGATCGCCGCCACAGGAATAAAATCTTGACGCAGACCGTATTTATAAATAAAGAGCAGATTGACAAATAGGTAATAAACGGTCAACAAAGAGTTAACAGCTAGCCTCATACGTATCTATGTGGAAGTCAATAAAATGATTTTTTTCGTCGAAATGAATTTTCTCTTACTACCCGATAAAAAACGCCCAATTTTCCTCTTTGAAAATCAGGCGTTTAATATTTTCGCTTGTTGACCCACCAGGACTCGAACCTAGGCTGGCTGAACCAAAATCAGATGTGCTGCCACTACACCATGGGTCAATCTTTTGCTTTTGAAAAAGCACTGCAAAGGTACGTTTTTTTACCGCATTTGCAAATATTTATACTTATATTTTCATTTCGCAGTCAGCAGAAAATAGTTTTTTTTACCTTTCTGAACCAATAGGTACTTGTCTCCCAGTAAATACGACGGATCGATCAAAGCATCGAAATTCGACAGCTTTTCTTTGTTAACGCTTACGCCGCCGCTTTGAACCATCTTACGCATCTCGCTTTTGGACGGGAAAACGGAGGTTTTTTCTGCTAATAGGTCTACTGCTTTGATGCCTTCGGCTAAATCTTTTCTGCCGATCTCGTATTGTGGAACGCCTGCAAAAACGTCTAATAAGGTTGCTTCATCCAATTTTTTCAAAGTGTCGGAAGTCGCGTTCCCAAAGAGAATATTCGACGCTTCAACAGCCGTTTCATAATCGCTTTGCGAATGAACCAAAACCGTGACTTCCTGCGCCAAGCGTTTTTGCAAAGGACGCAGATGAGGCGCTGCCTGTTGCTCGGCAATCAATCCGTCGATTTCTTCTCTCTCCAAGACTGTGAAAATTCGGATGTATTTTTCCGCGTCGGCATCGCTTACATTCAACCAAAACTGGTAGAATTTATACGGAGAAGTATAACGCCGGTCCAACCAGACATTGCCCGATTCGGTTTTGCCGAATTTTCCGCCATCGGCTTTCGTGATAAGCGGACAAGTCAAAGCAAATGCTTCGCCATTCGCTTTTTTGCGGATCAATTCCGTTCCTGTGGTGATATTGCCCCATTGGTCGGAACCGCCCATTTGCAAACGGCATCCATAATTTTCGTATAAAAAAAGGTAATCGTAGCCTTGCAGCAACTGATAAGAAAATTCGGTAAACGACAGACCTTCTCCCGAATCAGACGCCAGACGCTTTTTGACAGAATCTTTCGCCATCATATAATTTACCGTAAGATATTTACCTATATCTCGAATGAAATGCAAGAAAGAATAATCTTTGGTCCAGTCGTAATTATTGACTAAGATCGCCCGATTGGGGGCATCCGAATCGAAATCCAGAAATTTAGCCAATTGCGCCTGAATCGCTTCCTGATTTTTCCGCAATGTTGGCTCATCCATCAAAATTCGTTCCTTCGATTTCATAGACGGATCGCCAATCATGCCTGTTGCACCCCCAATCAGCGCAATCGGGCGGTGACCCGCTCGCTGAAAATGTTTCAGCATCATCACGCCCACCAAATGTCCGATATGCAAAGAATCGGCGGTCGGGTCGATGCCCAGATAAGCCGAAGTCATTCCTTTTTGAAGTTGTTCTTCTGTTCCGGGCATCATATCATGGATCATGCCCCGCCATTTCAGTTCTTCTATAAAATTCATAGCGCTCGTTTCACTTTAGACTGCAAAGGTAGCGCTAAAAAATAAGATTCGACCCATTTCCTATGGATTTTCTATCGAACAGCGCTCCCTGCGGGAATAAATGGAACAAGTTATATCTTAATAATAATCAAACAATTACGAGTACAATAGCCAGAAGCAATCCACACTCGTCAGCTATAGGTTTCAATCCTCATTCAATTCCGTGTCTTCTCTGCGAAACTTCGGGAAGGAAAAACCTCCAAATTTCATTTTTTGTCCGTAAAAAAGCATCCTCCCTTCCCATCAACAGGCAATAGATTCATTAATGTAGTTTTTGAAAAAATAATACAAATTTAATTTTTTTTCTTTTGCTGAAAAAGGGAAACAAACCAGCGCTTGTGTCGTAATTTATTGGAATAGAATGATTATCTTTACCGCAAGTTATTAACCTTAAAAAACAATATTCTATGAAAATGACCAACCGAATAAGCTTCTTTTTATTGCATTGGGCTGCCATGCATTTCGGAAATACCGGAAGCGATTGACAAAAAATATGAAATTTACTCATTCCACGCCAGACGGCGGGCTGTAAAAAATGCGGTACATATACTATTCTCGTTCATATAACTAAATTTTTAAAATTATATAATATACTAATATTTAGGTGATTATAATAAATTAAAATCGAAATATACAAACGAGCATAATATGTATCAATTATTCTTTTATTAACCTTATTTTTAAGGATTCCCTTAATAGAAGAGGATAACATAGCTATTCCCTTTCCCCCTTATTTCATTATTAATCGATTGAGAATAAAGGAATAAGGAATAATTTTAAGAGGAACATATTTTTTAAAAAATAAACGTCCATTTTTTATAACAACCCATGTCAGGAGGAGTATCCCTAACATCCAATATCATTTTTCAATTTAAATTAAATTTTATTATGAAGACAATCAAAGTATTAGTCTACAC
>WRFY01000066.1 GCA_009783445.1 Candidatus Azobacteroides sp.
GACTATCAAAAAAAGTATAAATTGCAAAAAATCAAAAACTTAGAAAAATATCTAAATAAATTGAGGGAGGTGGTTTGAATGGCTGTTACATAAGAGGCAACTTCCAAAAATAAGGTTAATAAAAAGCGCTAAAAAAATTTTGATGCATCTATCATATTTCTTACATTTCCATCCATGGGGAAATAGCATCCAAAAAAACAATCTGTTTGCTACATTGCTTTAATATTTATCATTATATTCCATATTAAAGAGGATTTGTATTTAATTTTGACACAAATAATCTCTTTTTTCTTTTTTGTTACAATTTAAAAGAAAAAAGAAAAAGAAATTAGTATAAAATGTGGAATAAAAATTGATTAAATCTACTCTATTCAGTGTATTATTGCTTATCTTTGCAAACAAATTAGAGAAACAACCGAATTCATTATTCTATGTTTAGCTGTGAAAAAGATTGGATGAATAAAAGTTCATCAGAATCTGTTTCAGAAAGACCTTATAGAAAAATAATCGCTAACAAACTTTTTTTCATTACGAATTATGCGCCCAACCTGGGAAGGTAGGGCGTTATAGCTTTAAAATAGCCTCTCCTTATTATGAAGGAGATCCTTTCCGGAAATGCAAGGCGTTCCAATGATCTTTTTCTTTATCGGAAATGTATTCCAATTGGTATTTTTTACATTCTTCCTCAATCAGATTGCAATCTTCCCTGTAAAATCCGCTCATCAAAAGAGAAGAGCCTTCTTGCATGCAAGAAGCGTATATTTGAATGTCATTCAATAAAATATTGCGATTGATATTGGCAAAAATAAAATCATAACGTTCTTTTCCCAGCACGGAGGCGTCTCCCTGTCGTATTTGAATGTCGTCGACGTGATTCAAGCGGATATTTTCCAACGAATTTTCGCAGGCATAAGAATCTATATCCATAGCCACGACCGGATCAGCTCCTTTTATTTTTGCCAGAATAGCCAATACTGCCGTACCGCAACCCATATCGAGAAAAGAACGATTTTTCACCTCCAATTCTAAAAGGTAAGAAAGCATGAGGCAAGTAGTTGCATGGTGGCCGGTTCCGAAAGCCATTTTTGGATCGATCACAATCTCGTACTGCGCCGAAGGAATGTTTTTATGAAAAGAACTATGCACAACTATTTGATTATCAATAACTACTGGTTGAAAAAAGTTTTTCTCCCACTCTTCATTCCAATTCTGGCTTTTTATCCATTCAACTTCCTGCCGGATAAGCGTATGGGGCAAGGGATAGTTTTCCAGAATTTCAGCGATTGTTGTTTCCGAATACAATTTTTCAGGGACAAATGCATCTAAACCATTTTCCGATTCCACAAAACTTTCGAATCCGCAATCCGCCAGCAAGGCCGCCAATACGTCTCTGTGGGTTTCCGTATTGGGAATGATTGTTAATTTTAACCGATAGTAATCCATGCTGTAAAAGTAGAAACTTTTTTAAAATAATTATTTCATATACGAAGAAAAATAACGAAATTTGTTGCCTGAAGTACTAATATTAAAATGGATAGTAAAATATGAATAAAAGCGCTTTGCAGAGAGCCCGGGCTTCTTATATGCCTAAAGTTCCTAAAACATTGAAGGGTATTGTAAAAATACAAGAAGGCGAACCCACCCAATCGGTTTCAGACCAGGAAGCGATACAAAAATTATTTCCGAATACGTACGGAATGCCGATCATCACGTTTGTAAAAGGTACGGAAAGAAAAACTTATCCGCCGATGAATGTGGGAGTGATTCTTTCGGGAGGACAAGCGCCGGGTGGACATAATGTTATTGCCGGTCTTTTCGACGGCATCAAAAGCATCAATTCACAAAGCCGTTTGTTCGGTTTTATTTTGGGGCCGGATGGATTGATTGAACACCATTATATGGAATTGACTGGCGAAGTGATCGATGAATACCGCAATACAGGAGGATTTGATATCATCGGATCGGGACGAACCAAATTGGAAGACAAAGATCAATTCGATAAAGGATTGGTTATTCTGAAACAGCTGAATATTTCGGCTTTGGTCATTATCGGAGGAGACGACTCCAATACCAACGCTTGCGTTTTGGCCGAATATTATAAACAAATAGGCGCAGGGGTACAGGTCATCGGATGTCCGAAAACCATTGACGGCGATTTGAAAAACGAAATGATTGAAACTTCTTTTGGTTTCGATACCGCTTGCAAAGTGTATTCGGAAGTCATCGGCAACATTCAACGCGACTGCAATTCGTCGCGCAAATACTGGCATTTCATCAAATTGATGGGACGGTCGGCGTCGCACATCGCTTTGGAATGCGCTCTTCAGGTGCAACCCAATATTTGTATTATTTCGGAAGAAGTAGAAGCCAAGAACCAATCGTTGGACGATATTGTTCAATATATAGCCGATATTGTGGCTAAAAGAGCCGCCAACGGAAACAATTTCGGAATAGTGTTGATTCCGGAAGGTGTGATTGAATTTATTCCGGCAATGAAAAAATTAATTGCCGAACTGAATGAATACTTAGCTAAACACGACAATGAATTCAAACGGATTAAACGTTCGCATCAGCGAGATTACATCATCGACAAGTTAAGTCCGGAGAATTCAAAAATTTATGCCAGTTTACCGGAAACGGTGGCTCGTCAGTTGACTTTGGAGCGGGATCCGCACGGAAATGTTCAGGTTTCGCTGATTGAAACGGAAAAATTATTGGCCGAAATGGTCGGCAATCGTTTGGCTGAAATGAAAAAAACAGGCGCTTATGTAGGTAAATTTTCCACGCAAACGCATTTCTTCGGTTACGAAGGACGTTGTGCAGCGCCATCCAATTACGATGCAGATTATTGTTATTCTTTGGGTTATACAGCGGCAAGCCTGATCGCTGAAGGAAAAACCGGTTATATGTCGTCGGTACGCAACACGACGGCTCCTGCTTCCGAATGGATCGCAGGGGGAGTACCCATCACCATGATGATGAATTTAGAGCGGCGTCATGGCGGGCTGAAACCGGTGATTCGTAAAGCGTACGTAAAATTGGACGGAGCTCCGTTTCGAACTTTTGCCGCCAACCGCGACGATTGGGCTTTGAATACCGAGTACGTGTATCCGGGTCCCATACAATATTTCGGACCAACAGAAGTCTGCGACCAACCGACAAAAACGTTGCAGATCGAACACGAAGAACAGGCCAAAAACAGTAAGTAACAAGAAATTAGTAATTTATTATCATGACTGTTGTTAATCGTTTTTTGAAATACGTTTCGTTTGATACGCAATCAAACGAAACAGCCGATGTCACGCCAAGTACGGAAAAACAACGGTATCTGGCTAAAGCCTTGAAAGAAGAAGCGGAAGCAATGGGTTTAACCGAAATTTCGTTGGATGAACATGCTTTTGTAATGGCTACGCTGCCTACCAATACCGACGAAAAGCTTCCGACCATCGGTTTCATTTCCCATTTGGATACCAGCCCTGATTTATCGGGCGCAAATGTAAAACCACGCATCGTGGAAAAATACGACGGGAAAGATATCCTTCTGAATGCGGAAGAAAATATTGTTCTTTCGCCAACCATGTTTCCCGAATTATTGTGCCATGTGGGAGAAGATATCATCGTTACCGATGGAACAACGCTTTTGGGAGGAGACGACAAAGCAGGCATTGCTGAAATCATGACCGCTATACAGTACCTGATCGATCATCCCGAAATTAAGCATGGAAAAATCCGTATCGCGTTCACGCCCGACGAAGAAATCGGCGTAGGCGTTTTAAAATTCGACGTTGAAAAATTCGGTTGCGAATGGGCTTACACGATGGATGGAGGAGAAGTGGGAGAATTGGAATACGAAAACTTCAATGCCGCCAGCGCTAAAATAAAAATCAAAGGATTGAATGTGCATCCGGGCTACGCTAAAAATAAAATGCGGAACGCCAGCCTGATTGCCCTCCAATTTGCTCAGATGCTTCCCGCAGCAGAACGTCCCGAACACACAGAAGCTTACGAAGGGTTTTTCCATCTGACGGGAATGATCGGAACCGTGGAGGAGGCCGAATTGTCTTATATTATTCGCGATCATGATAGCAACAAATTGGAGCAGCGTTTGAAATACCTTCAGGAAACAGCCGATTACATGAATAAAGCGTATCCCAACGATACCGTGAGTTTGACCACCAAACGGCAATACCGCAATATGCGCGAGATTGTCGAACCCCAAAAACACATCATCGAATTGGCCGAAAATGCCATGAAATCTTTGGGAATCAAACCATTGGTTCGACCGATACGGGGAGGAACAGATGGAGCGCAACTTTCTTTCAGAGGTTTACCCTGTCCGAATCTTTTCTGCGGCCCCTTGAATCTCCATGGACGGTATGAATATGTTTCGGTACAAACGATGGAAAAAGCCGTTCAAGTCATTGTTCAAATCTGTCAAAACGTTCGTTCCGTCTGATTTTAATTTTATTACATCCATTTTATGATGAAAAAAACTCCATTCACATCCATTCATTATGCGCTGGGCGCCAAAATGCATGCATTTGCAGGGTATGATATGCCGATTGAATATTCAGGGATCCTCGACGAACACAATACGGTGGTAAACGGGGTAGGAGTGTTCGACATATCGCACATGGGCGAATTCTGGATTAAAGGGCCTCAGGCAAAAGATTTTGTTCAAAAAATCACATCCAACGATATCAACAACGTTCCGGTCGGAAAGGCGCAATATACCTGTTTTCCCAACGGAAAAGGCGGAATTGTAGACGATTTATTGGTTTATCATTACGAACCGGAAAAATATCTGTTTGTAGTCAATGCGTCCAATATCGAAAAAGACTGGAATTGGTGCGTGAAAAACAATACCGAAAATGTTGAGTTGGAAAATGCTTCCGACAAGATGGCGCAATTGGCCGTTCAAGGTCCATTGGCCTTGAAAACGCTGCAAAAACTGACGGATATTGATTTATCGCAAATACCTTATTATTCTTTTGTTACGGGGAAAATAGCAGGAGTTGATCCGGTGATTATTTCCAATACGGGATATACGGGATGCGGCGGATTCGAATTGTATTTTTATCCCGAACAAGCGGAAACAATTTGGAACGCTATTTTTGAAGCCGGTCGCGAATTCGGAATCAAACCCATCGGTTTAGGAGCCAGAGATACCTTGCGTTTGGAAGCCGGTTTTCCGTTGTACGGCAACGAATTGGATGATACTACTTCGCCTTTGCAAGCCGGTCTGGGCTGGATTACCAAATTTACCGAAGGAAATCCCTTTATTTCCCGCTCGATTCTGGAAGAAGAAAAAGCAAAGGGCGTTCCCCGCAAATTGGTTGGTTTTGAAATGGTGGGCAAGGGAATCGCCCGTCAGGGTTATGATATGGTCAATCAAACGGGTGAAATCATCGGAAAGGTTACATCGGGAACGATTGCTCCAACAACCAAAAAAGGAATCGGTTTCGGATATGTCAGACCCGCATATTCCGCTTTGGGAACAACTTTTTTCATTCGCATCCGCAATAACGACATCGAAGCGGTGGTGGTCAAGCCTCCTTTCAGGCAGAAGAAATAAATAACTAATCAAGTTAAATGTTTCGCAAATACAAATCAGGAAAAACATACCGTTATTTTTTCATCACAACAGCAATCATTATTGCCATTGCTTCTGTGGGCGTGACCAATTCCTTAGTCAACGAATTGAAAGAAGAAGAGCGTAAAAAAATTGAAATATGGGCGGAATCGGTTACTCTGATTTCATCACAAACCGTTTTTGAAGATTTGAATCCAAACATTTTTAATGCAGCCGATTCGATTATCAGTATGTATGATAATCTTTTGTTAAAAATCATTCAAAGCAATACTACAATTCCGCTGATTTTAACCGATGATTCGGGCAATGAGATTTTTAGCCGAAATATACGGGGAGTCAAAACCAAAGAGGAAATTGAGGCTTTCCGTAAAAAACGCGATCCGATTATTGTCCGGTTAGATGAAAATACGGTTCAGTATGTTTATTACGACGATTCGACAGTATTAAAACAACTTCAATTGTTCCCGTTCGTACAATTAACCGTTGTTTTTATCTTTATCATCATCTCTTTTCTGGCGCTCAACAGCGCGAAGAAAGCGGAACAAAACAAAGTGTGGGTAGGCCTTTCAAAAGAAACCGCCCATCAATTAGGTACTCCCATTTCATCATTAATGGCATGGATCGAATATCTTAAAAATAAAAATACGAATCCGGGGTTATTAAACGAAATGGATAAAGACGTGCAACGTTTGAGAACCATTGCCGAACGTTTTTCCAAAATTGGTTCCAATCCCGAACAAGAACCAATGGATTTGCAAGAAGCGGTCGTTCGCGCGGTAGAATACATGGAAAAACGGATTTCGTCCAAAGTATCCATAACCACCGTGATGCCTAAAGAACCGATAGGAGTGCTGATGAACGAATCCCTTTTTGGGTGGATACTCGAAAACCTGATAAAAAATGCCGTAGACGCTATGGATGGTCAAGGTTCCATCGAAATTCAGTCGTTCAGAAAGGGTCAACGAGTCATTATGGATATTTCCGATACGGGAAGAGGCATCCCCAAATCCAAATTTAACGCCATCTTTCAACCGGGTTTTACCACCAAAGCAAGAGGCTGGGGTTTGGGCTTATCCCTGACCAAACGGATTATTGAATCCTATCGAAAGGGAAAAATCTATGTATATAAATCTGAACAGGGAAAGGGAACAACCTTCCGAATAGAGTTTAATCCGTATTCGCCCAGATAATTTCACTATGCGGAAAATTATCCACATTGATATGGATGCTTTCTACGCTTCGGTAGAACAGCGAGATAATCCCGATTTAAAAGGAAAACCCATCGCCGTTGGTTATGGGGAAGCGCGGGGCGTAGTGGCCACGGCCAGTTACGAAGCGAGAAAGTTCGGCGTGCATTCTGCAATGCCTTCGCTAACAGCCAAAAAAAAGTGTCCGGGATTGATTTTCATTCCTCCGCGCTTCGAGGTTTATCACGAAGTTTCCTCCCAATTGCGTGAAATTTTTCTGGAATACACCGATTGGGTTGAACCCCTGTCGCTGGATGAAGCGTTTCTCGATGTTACCGTTAATCACAAAAACAATCCGTCCGCCAGCCTGATAGCCAGAGAAATCCAACAAAAGATTTTTGAAAAAACCGGATTAACGGCCTCTGCCGGCGTATCTATCAATAAATTTTTGGCCAAAATAGCTTCGGATTATAAAAAACCAAACGGTTTTTTTGTCATTCCACCGGAAGAAGTAGAAACATTTGTCGAAAACTTGAAAATCGAACAATTCTTCGGCGTTGGTAAGGTAACCACCCAAAAAATGCATCACCATCGTATTTTTACGGGTTATGATTTGAAGCAACGTTCGGAAGCCGAATTAGTCAACCTGTTTGGAAAAATGGGACATAGCCTTTACCTCAATGCCAGAGGCATTGATAACCGAGAAGTGGAACCCAACCGGATTACCAAATCCATCAGTACCGAAACAACTTTCCTGCAAGACAAAAACAATCTGAATTTGCTGACTCTCGAACTCTACCATTTGGCCAAAGAAGCTTTCGAACGGATGAAAAAAGAAAATTTTTTCGGCAAAACTATCACGATTAAAATTAAATACGCAGATTTCAAAACCATTACGCGGAGCAAAACGTTAACGCAACCTTTAAACGATTTTCAACAGCTATGGCCTGTAGCGCGGGAAATGATGAAACAGATCGACTTAACTGGACAGCCGGTACGGTTGGTGGGATTTGGCGTTAGTAATGCTCCGTTCCAACAACCCTACGATCACTCATTAGGCGAACAGTCCGCTTCCAATCAACGACCACCTGAATTTCGCACGCTTTTTGAATTGGACGATAACTATAACTAACGCCTAAATCCAACAGTTTCTTCTTCAACTTCATTGCAGTTTGCAAATCACGCTGGCCCCAAACAAAACAGACTATTTCTCCACTTTCCCTATCGCAAGCATAAATTAACCCTGCCTTCTTTGATTTATTTCCAACGAAAGTTCAAAATTCATCCACCTCCAAACAGGGATAATAGCTTTGTTTTGGCGTAATTACATGTTCCGACTTGAACAAAACGGATAACACTTTATCCGTACTTACCTCTTCTATTTCTGCTATATCACGGATACCAACTCCTCCCTACAAGCATTTTTTCGATACGCTTATATAACTTGGAATGACAGCCTTTATAGGTCAGTGCGTGGCTGCCGATAAGCTGACGTCCGCAATCTTTACGTAACGGCCGCGCCAAGCCAACAGCCGACGGGACTTCCGATGCAACCCGTACTTCCATACGCATTTCCCGACAACAAGTCAAAAACAGCCGCAAACAATCAGTCAAAAACATCAACAGGAGTACTGTATTAACATGAATAACAGTGAAAAATTATATAACAGTCTTAAAAGATTAGACCCTTCGTTTACCCGCACATACAATGAATTTATGTCGGACATGCAGGATGAAAATAACCGTTTTCGACTGCATTCCAATCTGTCTAAATTGGACAACTCTTTTACCCGCACGTACGATGAATTTTCTATGGACATCGGTTTTGGAAATAAGGAAAAGCGACAATCATTGGATGCTTATACCCGTCCGCAAACGGAATCGACTACGCAAACATTTAGTAATCAATCATTTAATCAATCGTCCAATCCAACAACCTATGGTTCAACGAATCAACCCCAAACCGAATCGACCATTGAACCTTCTACTGGTTTAACGGTTCAATCCGACGTAGACCCTTACGCTTATCTGGAGCAGCAGATAACCGCTTACCAGCCTCCGGAAAACGATACGACGGATTATTCCAAAGTGAAACTTCCGCCGCTTTTGAAGGAATATTACGACAAGTATAAAAAGGGATTGACGAACCCGCTCAAAGCAAAGACTCCTTCACAGTTCTTGCAGTCTTTGTCCCCTGCAATAAGCCCTGTATTTCTTGCGCCCATTCTGGCAGAAAATACCAAGCTGGAACACAAGTTGCAAAGTTTTGCAGCCAATACAGAATTAGGGAAAAAATACGCTGAAGCATACAATGCATGGTTGGACAAGATATCTCCGCAAATTGACCCATTGATAAAAGAGGGTAAAAAAATCAGAAATTTAAGAGCGAACGATATTGCAGAACAACAAAAACAGGATATCAATTTTGCGAGCAGGTCCGAAACGACGGACTATTCACTATATGTCCGAGACCCAGATATATCGCTTGCTAATAAGTCATTAAAATTACTCAAAGATGCACAAAACAGAATAGACGCCTATAAGAACGGGAAAGGCTTTCAAAAAGGCATAACCCCAAGTAAGGAATTCGCTATAGCGCTTGTTACTTTCAGCGAGTTTATAAATGATCGGAATGTCAAAAAGGCTATCGACAAATATGAAAAAGATCCTGAATCGCTTACGGAGGCCGAAAAACTGGCGGTGAATGCCAAATATGTTTCCGATCAGATTCTTGCCGGAGTGGATCCGGGTATCTGGTTTAACGTGGGTCAAGTAGTAAAAGAGTCTCTCCCCATTGCGCGCGATATTGCGTTTAGCGGAGGTGCAGCCAGAGCAGGAAGCAGAGCTCTGATACGTAATGCTCCGAAAATAATTCAAAAAATAACTCCGAAACTGGCTGAAACGACAGGGAAATTTGTTGCCAGTTCGGGTGAATTATTAGCCAAAAAAGCTCCCCAATTAGCCAAATTAGGAGACAAATGGGGAGGAAAAGCGGCCAGAGCAACCATCGACTTAATCATCCGGCCGACCGTTCAAACGATCCTTTCTCCGTCCAGCCATGCCATGGCCTATGAAGAACAGCAAGGATTTGCCGCGGATAGGGATGAGAACGGCAAAATAATATTCGAAGGAAGGGAAGGCGTTCTACCCTCCTATGTATCCCCTTACATCGAAAACCAAAGCGAAGTAATGGGAGAAATTCTCCTGAGCCCGCTATTGAAGAAGCATCCCTTTTTCCGGAATGTAATCAAAGCGGGCAAAGGCAATGCGCTGGCCAAAAAACTCCGCAACAGGATCGGTATTCAAGACCTCCTGTCGGAATTTGTCGAGGAAAAATACCCCGATCTGGTAGATATATTCAGAGGCAGGCAGACGCTCGGCGATTTTTTTGATCCCAGACAAAATGCGGAAACTGGCTTATCCGTTGGCGCGATGCAGGGGCCTTTCAAAGGCCTTGAAGCCGCCGGATACGGCGTCGGAAAAGCTCGGGATATACAAAACGCATGGAGAATCGCACAGGAATGGAAGGAATCTTCGAAAAACGTGGGTGAAGCATTTAACAATGAGCAGACGGAATTGACTGCCCGCCTGAATCAAAGGATCAATCAGTCGGGGCTCAACGACCTTGACCTGAATAAAGGATTAGAAAACATTTGCGAGGATGAAGAATTAACCTATAAACAAAAAAAAGCCGTTCTTGAATATACAGCGGCCTACAGCGCCTATTCAGGCCTGAAAAAGGCCTATAAGGAAGAAATTCAAGAGACGAAGCAAAAAGCCATTCAGAAGGTTCGGGAAAATCTCAATCCCAACATGAATGCGGTTGTTTCGGCCGTTGTGAATGGAAAGGAAAGGCAAATAGTAGGCGGAAACATTGTGCGGAAGGAAGACGGAAGCATCGACCGCGAGCAGTCGGATTCGCAAATCTATTATCTGGACGAGGACAACAAACGGCAAGTGACCTCCTTGGAGTTTGTAGAATCCGTAGTAGAAGAAATGCCTGCGGAAGAAGCGGTTAAAAAAGCCGTGAAGCTGCTTACGCAACCGGTTGTCGACCGTCAGAAAAATGAAAAGGTTCGTCCGTATGAAGCTGGAGAAGCCGTCCGCTTTAAAACGCCCGACGGAGGCTCTTCGTTCGGCTCCATACAGGATAGGGATGAGAACGGTTATTACAGAGTGCAGGTACCCGGATTTGATCCGATAACCGTAGAACCGCGAATGATTATCAACGACGATCATCTGAGAGGAGTAGAAAACGGCTCGACGGTCCGCTATAAGGACGAAGAAGGAATCGAACGGCAAGGAACGGTGGAGGATGCTTACAACCTGCGTTCGTCCGGAAAGATGATTATTGACGGGAATGAGGTTCGGTTGGAAGATGTGGCCGGATTGGCCGGCGGGAAAGATGCCGCGGATTCGACCGAAACAGAAACAGAGGAGCCGCCGGTACCGTACAAGGAACAAATACCTAAAAACGAAGAAGGCCTGCCGCTGTTTGAACAGGCGGCTCCAGAGGTAACGCTGGGCGCATTGAGAGAAGATTACGATGGCAATGAAGAATATGTGCGCCAAGCGGTGGAAGCCGTGATTGCCAAAAAACAGGAGCAGCTGAAAGAGGTTTCTACGCCTCAATTCACCGGCGATGCGCAGGAGGACAGCCATCATTACCAGCAAGCGAAAGTGCAGGCACAGGAGATTCAGCGCGAGCTGGATTACTGGAAAGGGGTACTGGACTTAGCGGATCAGACGACAGAAAGCATTCCATCGACTGAGGGAAGCGGGAAAGAGGCAAATTCGCTCGATTCGACGGTTGAAACAAAGGTCAATGCGGATGAAATACAACCAATCGGCAGAGGCTTTTTCGGCAATATTTACGATCAGTTCAAAGGAAAGGTAAAAGAGGCGTTTAATTTTCTGGCATCTCGTAAAGAAGGCGATTTGATTGGCGTATTTCATAGAGACGAACTGGGAGATATAGACCTTATTTGGGGCAGCGTCGAAGATAAAACAGGGCTTGCCCATATAGAAGATAAACATATAAATCGTCAAAATGATTTTGCTAATATCAATGAAGCAGCCGATATTATTGGCGATGTAGTGAATAATGGCACTGTCACAAAAGATACAAATGATAAAGCAATCATTGAAAAAGACGGATACAGGGTTATTGTAAAGAAAACCATAAGGGACAACGCCGGAAATATTATACATTTAAAGAATTGGATTGTTACGGCTTATGATCGTGCAAGAGGTGCAAAAGAGAAAAAAGCGTCTGCCAATACCCTCACTACCCCTATTGGCAATAAAGGGAGCAGGGCTGTCACTCCCGACGCTGATACAGGAAAAAGGAACACTTCTCCTGTTTTCGACAACAAAGGTAGCGAAAATAATTCGGAAACACAGAAGGTACGCGATCAAATTATAGCCAAGATGCGGCCGGTATTTCCAGAAAGATTTTCGGCGGATTACCATCCCGAAACCGGATGGATGGAAATAAGAGGAGCGGATAAAGACGGCTATTCGATCCGAATAAAAGAAAGCAAGTATGATCCGGGGAAATACGAGGTAATGATCTCTGAAAGAATCATGGGAAGGGACAATATTCCAGCCCTTCAAAACTTTTTCAACGAAACCTTGACGCTTGACCAGTTGAATGATATTCCAGCCATTGTAGCCAACGAAAAAGCGGAAAGCTCCGAACAGAGGGCAATGGCTCAATCGCAATGGAAGGAAGCAATGGCTAAAATAGACAGCGAATATCCCTCCGAAAAATCTACACAGAACAATACTGCGACAACCAACCCAGCATTTGCTTCCGGCCAAGAAGGCAGTAAAAATAATTCGCCGGCCAAGAAAAATAAAAACGGACGGAAAGCGGCTTCCAAGAAAAAAACAATCCATGCAAAAAGGAGAGAATCCTTGGGAATGAGCCGTGAAGAATTGGATTTGCGCGGAAGAATATTGTGGGACATTTCGGCCGGCCAAGCGGGATTTTATGTAAACGATAAGGTATCGAAAGAGGGAAAAGTCCTGCTGCACGGCTTGAAAAGCGAATTGGGATTGCGAAAAGATGATTTGAAACCGTATAAGTATTTAACCACATTTGCCGCTCCCAAATATTACATCGAAGAATATGCAGAAAGATTTGCAGAGGAAGGATTTGAAGATGATTTAGAGACGAGAAACGTGATTCTGGACGTTCTCCAGTCATTTCCCGATCCAGCGGCTGCCATGCAGGAATTGGAATACCGATACGGGCAGGAACAACCATTCAGTGAAGAAGAAATTCAGGAAGACATTCAGTTAAATAATGCAGAAGAAGAAATAGAGAAAAAAAGTATTGCAGATGAAGAAAACTACCCTGAAGAGGATATGTTTAATCAAGAAATTGTATCTTTGGAAGAGGAAGCGAGAAAGGCGGGGGCTACGGAAGATGAAATTTGGTTGGCTCAATCCAGACGGAATAGACTTGAAAATTTAATACAAAAATATAAAGATGAAAGAGGAAGAGCTATTGCAGAAGATGGAGGAGATGCCGTTTCAATGGATGATAGATCAGCGCACGGCATTTTGGAAGAGAAAAGCATATCTATTGCAGAAGATAGAGAACGGAGTATTAGACGAGAAAGAGAAGAAGGCCGAAGCTCAGCGACTGAAGGATCGATACCTAACACTGAGAGCGAGAGAGGTAGTATACTACAAAATACTGGAACAGATAGACGGGGAGATCGATTCGAAGAAGATACGCAGACTAACGGGGCGATTGATAGCTCTGGAAAATACAGCAATGAAGGAGCTGGAGATAGAGCTGGAGAAGATAGGTCGAGAGTGGGATTAACCCCCCTCCAGCAAAAATATGTAGAGGAACAAACGGCCGCTTACGACCGAAAAATGGAAACGGCCAAGCGAGCCTTAGAAACGGCCGCTGGCGAGAAAGAAAAGCAAGCGGCAGAAGAACGGGCCAGAGACGAATACAACCGTTTGCTGAATGAGCGTCCGGCAGCTATTGAAAAAATTGTTCAGCAGGCGAAAACCCAAAGAGAAATCAACTTTCCAAACGAAACGCAGGCGCCAAATGAGGCGGCAACCGCCGGCAAAACAGTTCCACCTGAAAAATCGGCGGCAGAACGGCTGGCCGAAGCGGGAGGAGACCTCCTTGCTTTTGCTAAAGCAGAGGCCGAGAAAGCGGAAATCCGATCGGAAGAGGCTAAAACGGATACTCATCCAACCGAAGCGCAGAAAGAAGCCGGCAACTACAAAAAAGGACATGTAACAGTTCAAGGCTTTGCTATTTCCATTGAGCAGCCCAAGGGTTCTGTCCGTTCCGGAACGGACGAAAAGGGAAAACGCTGGAGCCAGAAAATGAATCATACGTACGGCTATTTCCGAGGTACCCAAAGCCGAGACGGAGACCAGATAGACGTATTTCTGGGCGATAATACCGCCAGCAAAAAGGCGTTTGTAGTAGATCAGATGAACCCGAATACGGGTCTGTTTGACGAGCATAAGGTTCTGCTGGGATTCAATTCCATAGAAGAAGCCCGTAAAGCTTATTTATCCAATTATGAAGAAGGTTGGAAAGGATTGGGAAAGATTACCGAAACCACGATAGAAGACTTTCGGAAATGGGCGGAAACGGAGGGAAGAAGAATCAAACCGTTTGCAGAATACCAATCGAATCAAAAGGCAACGCCGGCCGTACCCAAGGTTTCTCCGAAAGCAGATGAAAGATACAGCTTGATGTCGCCTACGGATAAGGAACCCGCCAATTATCGAGTAGATAAGACAGGCGATGGAAACGTGACGGTAAGAAACTATAAAACGTTTACTGAAAAAACGCTTAGCTTGGACGAATTCAACGATTACAAGCAACGGGCAGACGACTTCAATAACCCTATCCGCTTGCAATCTGTCAGCGAAGAGGAGGATGCGGAATTAGAAGCGGCAAATACCCAGTTTAATAAGGAACTTCAACAACAAATTGACGGTAGGCTTCCTAAAGGACATGTGTATAAATTGGGAATGCCAATGAAAATACTTATAGCGACAGGTTTCCCCAATTTATCAATTGAACTAAATGCAGGCATCTTATTAAGAAAAGCCACTGTTTATGGACATAACTTTGATTTGTCTGAAATAAAAGACTTACCGAAAGCCATTCAAAATCCGCTTGCCATATTCGCATACGGAGATAAAACCAAAGCACAAAATGTAATCGTAGAAATCGAAAGTAAGAATGGAAAGAAATTTTTAGTCGGCATATCTCTGAATCCGAACATAAAGGGTAAAAGCATAGAAGTTAACAGCATTCGTAATGTCTTTCCAAAAGATACCCATGAATGGGTCAATTGGATAAATCAAGGAAAAGGTCTGTATTTTAACAAAGAAAAAATTTTGAGTTTTCTTGACCAACAGCGAATCAATCCCGCTGACGTGGCTTTCGGCTTTCCTGAAAAACAGGCGCAACAAGGAAACTCAAAACTTTCCGAATCTGATTTAGATTCTGCTATAAAGATAATAGAAAATTTTGAGAATCCCAAATTTCAAACGGTTGATTCCAATAAAAGCGCTTTCACTCCGATATCCAAGGAAGAATTGGATGCTTTGATCGACCGGTTAAAGCAAACAGGAGTTGCCGAAGAAGTGATTGCCGATCCGGCAGAATACGACCGAGCGTACAGCGAAGCAACGGAATATCTGAAATATAAAGACGGAACGAGTTACGGCTTTGCGACTAAAGACGGAAAGGTCTATCTTGATCCGTCCAAGATGAACGCCAACACGCCGATCCATGAGTTCGGGCATTTGTGGAATGATTTGATTAAACAAAATCATCGGGGGCTATGGGAAAAAGGCGTAGAATTGGCTAAACAGAGCGCAGAATGGGAAAAGGTAAAAAACGATCCGAATTATGCGAACCTGAAAACGGACGACCAGATTGCTGATGAGGTTCTGGGCCGTTTGTACGGAAACAGAGGCGAAGCCATTTTCCAAGAGCAAGGGATCGGAGAAAAACTCCGCGCATGGGTGAAGCAGGTATGGGAATGGATCGGCAATGCGGCAGGAATACGGAATCTGACTGCCGAGCAAATACAGAATCTGACGCTGCAACAATTTGTAGACGGGGCAGTAGTCGATCTGTTGTCGGGAAAGCGGATCGCACTGGAAAGCAAGGCCAAGGAAACAGCGGCAGACCCGTCGAAATACGATTTCGACGTATCGGGGATAAGCGAAGCGAATGCGCAGGAAATGCAGCGCATTAAAACCGAAGCGCAGGCTAACGGCACGTTTATGAAAGCGCCCAATGGAAAACCGACGAAATTAAACGAGCGTCAATGGCTGCAAGTGCGAACGCAGGCGTTTAAGAATTGGTTCGGCGATTGGGAGGCCGCCGCTAAATTGCAAATGATAGAGGATTTGGCAGCAATCGGAATAAACCCCAATTCTTATACACGCAAAGAGTTGGAACAGTTCTATAACGATACGCCAAACGGGAAAAATAAACTTGACAATAGAGAAGTTTCATTTTCTCATAGTGTATTTGGGAAAATGTTGCGCTTTGGGACAGAAGGAAATTTTGCGAAAATAGTGCCGCAATTAAAAGATATTTTTGAAAATTCGGTTCCAATTTATTCAGAGCAAGAAGAAACAAAAGACGGACATAAACAACATCCTAATTTCGTAGGCTATCACAATTATTTAGGAAAAGTAAAAATTGACGGGAAAGAATATTATGTAAGATTTACTGTACAAGAGCATAGGGAAACTATACAAAATAAAGGAAAACGTAATCCCAATGAATTACACAACGCTTTTGTGAGCGACGTAGCTGTCTATAACAAAAGTGCTGCTTCTGAAATCACCGACCCCAGAACAACTGGGCGGGTAACAGAAACAGCAGCTTTTATAGATACAAAGTTACAAAAATTTTTCCAATCTGCCAAATTTTCAAGGGAAAATTCGTCGAAAGCGGTAGACGAAAACGGCGAGCCGCTGGTTGTTTATCACGGAACGAATCCAACTGCCTTTCATTCAAAATCAGGAGAATACTTCTTTTCTGAAAATAGAGATTATGCAGAGGGAAAAAACGGAGATTCTATCATTTCCGGTTTTGTAAATGTGAGGAATCCTTATAAAGCTGCCTTGCCAATCCATCCATTTATAGATCCGTCCGCAGAAAGAAAACAGTTAGACGATGCCAAAAAGAATGGATACGACGGAGTGATATTGAATCCGGATGCGGCGCATGAACTTGAAAAAGATATAATCTTTGTTGTTTTCAACCCCGGCCAAATCCAATCGGCTGCCGACAACAACGGAAATTTCGATAACAAGAGCGACGACATTCGTTTTCAGTTCGCAGGGGAAAAAGGAGCGGCGGCATTGGATATCCTCGAAGAAGCCCATACGCGACTGGATAATCTTTCTGCGGCCAAAGAAATGGAATCGTCCGGAAAGGATGCCAAAGCTATAAAGTATGCTACCGGCTGGGAAAAAGGAGCTGACGGGAAATGGCGGTACGAGATACCGGATATTGCTCTGAAAAACATCGTTTACGATGAGGCAAAACGCATGGGACGAGAGAATCTTAACCGAATGGTATTCAAGCTCGGTGAAATTGTTGATGCCGACGATTTGTTTAAGGCTT
>WRFY01000067.1 GCA_009783445.1 Candidatus Azobacteroides sp.
TGAGAATATGCTATAAAAGCGAAAAGCAGCATCTGATTAGAAAATTAATCTCGGGTTATAAAAATAGTGCATGAAGGGAATTTTGTCGTACACCCGTTTTTTGCGTCACAGTCGGATATTTGCGTTTTTTTACTACCTTTGCATAGAAGAAATTTTTTATGAAACGTATATTTAAAATATTCCAACAGGTAAAAAGCAAGCTGAACAAATATTGGGTCGCTTTTGGTCTTTTTGTTATTTTTACTTTCTTCCTGGGCGATAGTACTATTTACAAACGAATTATTTATGACCAGCAAATCAATCAGTTGGAAAAGGAAATAGATATTTTCACCAAGCAAAAAGAAGAAAATCAACAAAAATTGGATGCTTTACGCAGCGACAATGAAAGTTTGGAACGATTGGCGCGCGAACAATACCAAATGATCAGGCCAAACGAAGAATTATTCATCATAAAAGAATAAAATGAGCCGACGATTCAAAGATTACTTGTTTGGTATGTGCGGCATTCTTTTGTTGTTCTCCGCTATTTTCTATATTGCAGGATGGAAATTCATCCCGTATATATATACCGTGTCAGGAGTGGGATTAGCGGTCATTTTTCTGGCAAGTCCCTATAAAGGAGATAATTTTCGTTTAAAACGATTGAACATCCAGCAAGCAATAGCAGCTTTACTGTTGCCGATTTCTTCTTATTGGATGTTCAAAAACAGAAACGAATGGATTATTTGCTTGCTTATTTCGGCTATTTTGCAATTGTATGTCATTTTTGTCAGGGAATATGAAGAAAAAAAAGAGAAAAAGAATAAGGAGGAAGGATGAGGGAACGAATCGTCAGCGTGCAAAATGAGCAAATAAAAAATGTTTGCAAACTAAGCGCAAAAGCTCGGGAACGAAAAGAACAAGGACTTTTTATCATCGAAGGCGTGCGCGAATTAAGTTTAGCTTTATCCAGTGGATATACATTCGAAGCGATTTACGTTTGTCCAGCCTTATTTGAAAAAAACGATTCTCCTGCAATTATTCAAGCTTTTCCCGACACTATTGTGTGTGAGGTGAGTGAACCCGTTTTCCGTAAAATGGCCTATCGCGAAAATTCCGGCGGCGTATTGGCCGTAGCGAAATCTCGTTCGCATTTCTTGTCTGATATCCATTTAAGCGAAAATCCTTTCCTTATTATAGTGGAATCGGTAGAAAAACCGGGTAATTTAGGAGCGATCCTGCGAACTGCAGATGCTTCTAAAACAGACGCCGTAATCGTTTGCGATCCATTGACCGACGTTTACAATCCAAATGTCATTCGTTCAAGCATAGGATGCGTGTTTACAGTTCCTATCGCTGTTTGTACGAATGAAGAAGCGTTTTCTTTTTTAAAAACCAATCACATCCAATCCTTTGCTGCCGAATTGACTGCCATTCAAAGGTATCAAGAGGCAGATTTTACTTCTCCTTCCGCCATTATCCTTGGTACCGAAGCCGACGGATTAACTGATTTTTGGATAAGTCATGCGGATTTGCGCATCAAAATTCCCATGCGGGGCGTAATTGATTCGTTAAATGTTTCCGTTTCAACCGCTATACTTGCCTTCGAAGCCCTACGACAACGAGGTTTTTGACGCTATTTTTGTTTACCTGAATAGGGAGATTCATGCAACGTCATTGAGAAACAAGTCGCAATGCAAACGAAGCAGATAATCTGCACCGAAAAAAATATCTTCTAACTCATTGATTCTTCTTACATAAAAAAAATGTCCACGTTAAAAACGTGGACATTTTTTTTATTTGCGTAATTTAATAACTTACAAATCTTTGTTTAAGGGTGAACAAAGATGGTTACGCGGTTCAAATCATTTTCAGCAAACGGTTGAACTTTATCGCCATAAGCTTTTACAATCAAACGTTTTCTGTCGATGCCAAATTTGCTAACCAATAATTTTGCAACAGCATCTGAACGTTTTTTACTCAAGTTCAAATTGTATGCAGGAGTACCGGTTTTTTTGTCGGCATAACTTGCCAATTCGAGTTTAGCTCCCGGATTGTTTACCATGAATTCAGCAGCTTTTGCAACGCTAACCAATTGATTGTCGCGAACTACAGCACTGTTAATTTCAAAGAATACCGGAGTCAATTCTTGCGGAACAGGTTGCACTTCAGTCGGAGCAACCACTGTTGTCGGACATGGCGGACATGTCGGAGCAGGAGGACATACAGTTGTCGGACGGTTGTTCAATTGATTACGCAAGTCGTTGATTTCTCTGTTCAATGCATCCACTTCGTTCGAATCGTACATCGGAGTTTTGATGAACGGACGGAAATTGATATGGTAGGTAACACCTATCGAAGCATTGGTTACAAAATCAGTCATTAATTTACCACCCGCGATTCTCCGGTCAAAATTGTCAGGAAGAGCCAATACATGACCATCCAAGAAAATGTCAAAAGCCCGATTCAAACGGAAATTCAATTGCAAACCGCCTTTGACTGCGATATTGTCCATACTCGGTTTCTTGGAATAGCCATCTCCCTGTGCAATCGTACGCGCATATCCCAAACCACCGTAAAGTACCGGATTAAAGAGCGCATTGGGATTATAGGTGCAAAACAGATTTTTCAGATTTAACATGTAATCCACGGTAATGGCGAAGTAGCTCATGCCGTAGGCATATCCCGGTTTGCCATCGTAATCTCCGTATTTACCATCCACAAATCGA
Source organism: Candidatus Azobacteroides sp. (assembly GCA_009783445.1). Taxonomy (GTDB): domain Bacteria; phylum Bacteroidota; class Bacteroidia; order Bacteroidales; family Azobacteroidaceae; genus Azobacteroides. The sequence goes on from WRFY01000067.1 coordinate 2,709, forward strand.
TTTTGATAAGGATTTATCCCTCTGTTAGTTGCGAAAGTATTAGTATAAGTTCTGTCCTTTCCTTCGCCTATCACCCACAGACCACCATTATTTGCTGGCGCCCATCCACTTAAATTACGGCCAGTACCGTTCAAACGCAGCCCCCATACAGGAGAAAACCATTTACCAATAGAAGCGCCCCACATTGGATGCCAGAAATTTATAGTCCTTCTGTCTTTACCTTTGAACCAATTAAATGGATTCATGTCCAAATTCCATGGAGTTTCGCTGCTAACCAAACCTCCCATACCAACTTGACCAGAAATAAACCAATTGTCGCCCGGTCTGTTTGCAAGCCATGTAGTCCGTACAGCCGTTGTTTTTTCATTAGATTGTTTGTCAATAGCGGTTTGGTATACCCGTTGTGCCCCTTCATCACCTGGGTATTGTTTATCCACCGCTAATTCCTTTTGCGCATTTACACACAAAGCAGAAAGCAAAAGTACTGCTGTTACAAATAAATTTTTCATCTTTTTTGAGTTTAGGATGTATTAATTAAAATTGATAATTCGTTTCTCCTTCATCGCATAATTGCAATACACGGATTTTCGCGTCAAATTTAACGATTTTACATAGAACTGCAAAGAAAAACTAATTTTTTTTTCTATAAAATTCATTTTTTTCATACGATTCATGCTTTTGATTTTATTTTCCACTCTTCAACGCTTGTTTCCTCTCTTACTTTTAAGATACGCAACCTTAAATTATTATTTAGATGTATTGCTCTTGTACAAATAAAAGTCATTTGAATGTTATTTATTTATTCACGGCGCAAAGATACGAAAAAAATAAATATTTTTCAAATATGTTGCTTAACAAAAAAAAAAACATGTATCTTTGCAGCGAAATTTCCAAGTAGGAAATATAAATCTATTTTTAAACCGTTTTTAATTATTACAAAAATGAAAAAGTTAGTATTATTTGCAGCTATTGTTGTTACTGTTGCTTTCAGCGCTTGTAAAAAAAATGCAGATGTAACTCCTCAAGACAATGGAGTTGAAGCCGTTCCTACAACTACAAACGTTGATTCTTCTGCTGTTGACAGTGGTGTACAACAAATTGATTCTGCAGCAGTTGATACCACAAAAACAATTGCCCAGTAATGTAGACCCACTCTCGATTAAACAATTTTTTTTGAAAGGCTGTCTCAAAGGAAGTATTTATGGAGGTCAAAGCCCATAAAGATAATCGAAATTTTGAGACAGCCTTTTGTTTTTTTAAAGAAAAAACGTAACTTTGCACGCCGATTATTATTCAATATATGTAAGCGCTTGATTTTTACCTTTTTATTCATATTGTGTCCAATTTTTGAATAAAGGCGGAAAACTCAATAATTGTTTATTAACTAATTAAAATTAAAAGCAGTGGATACTTTAAGTTATAGGACCATTTCTGCAAACAATGCAACAGTAAACAAAGAATGGATTGTCGTAGATGCAAACGGACAACATTTAGGCCGCGTTGCTTCTAAAGTAGCAAAACTTTTGCGAGGCAAATACAAAACAAATTTTACGCCTCATGTAGATTGCGGCGATAATGTGATCATTATCAATGCCGGCAAAGTCGTTTTAACGGGGAATAAATGGACGGATCGAATTTACCTTTCTTATACGGGCTATCCGGGCGGACAAAGAAAAAACACACCCGAAAGTTTATTCAAAAAAAGCAGCGATCGTTTATTTCGAAAAGTCGTCAAAGGAATGCTTCCTAAAAATCGTTTGGGAGACAAATTGATAAGCAATCTTTATGTGTACGACGACGCAGAACACAAACATCAAGCTCAACAACCGAAAGTAATTGATATTAATTCACTTAAATAATAATATGGAAATAGTAAATGCATTAGGAAGACGTAAAGCCGCCGTAGCGCGCGTTTACGTGAGAGCAGGATCCGGAAAGATTCTGATCAACAAGCGCGAGCTGGAAGCCTATTTCCCGTCTCCAATACTCCAGTATGTAGTGAAACAGCCTTTGAAAAAATTAGGCGTCGTAGAACAATACGATATCACAATTAATTTGCAAGGAGGCGGCTATAAAGGCCAATCGGAAGCGGCTCGTTTAGGTATCGCTCGCGCCTTGGTGAAAATCAATGCGGAAGATAAACCTGCTTTGCGTTCGGAAGGTTTTATGACGCGCGATCCCCGTGAAGTAGAAAGAAAAAAACCGGGACGTCCCAAGGCCCGAAAAAGATTCCAATTCTCCAAACGTTAATCCAATTGAAAATTGAAAATCATCCTCAATTCTCAATCACGCCAGTTTAGTATCTAAACTACTTAAGACTTATCCCGCATGACGATTTGCCGGATAACTACCAAGTAGTTGATTAAACAAAAGAATGTAAACGAATTAAAAAACAAAACATGTCAAGAGTAACATTTGATCAATTATTAGAAGCCGGTTCGCATTTCGGACACTTAAAAAGAAAGTGGAACCCGGCGATGGCTCCTTATATCTTCATGGAGCGTAATGGTATCCATATTATAGACTTACATAAAACGGTCGTCAAAGTAGACGAAGCTGCGGCAGCGCTCAAACAAATCGCTAAATCGGGGCGAAGAGTGCTATTCGTAGCCACTAAAAAACAAGCAAAACAAGCAGTAGCCGAAAGGGCAATCTCAGTAGGTATGCCTTACGTCACAGAACGTTGGCCAGGCGGAATGCTGACAAATTTTCCAACGATCCGCAAAGCCGTCAAAAAAATGACTACAATCGACAAGATGGCAAAAGACGGAACATTTGACCAATTATCTAAAAGAGAAAAATTGCAAATTACCCGACAACGCGCAAAATTGGAAAAGAATTTGGGTTCTATCGCTGATTTGAACCGCCTTCCTTCCGCTTTATTCGTAGTAGACGTAATGAAGGAACATATCGCCGTGGCAGAAGCCAACCGGTTGAATATTCCAGTTTTTGCAATGGTCGATACCAATTCTGATCCGAGTAATATAGACTTTGTCATTCCGGCAAACGACGATGCAACTAAATCTATAGAAGTCATTCTGGACGCTCTTTGCTCTGCAATCAACGAAGGCTTGGAAGAACGTAAAGTAGAAAAAATTGATACTCCTTCGGAAAATGAAGAAGTTCCTATGCGCAGAGAAAGAAAAGCAAAAGCGACTAAAAAAATGCTCATCGCAAAAGACGACGAAGCGGCTTTGAACGCTAATATTGCAAGCAAATTTGTGAAAGAAGAAGATTAATTATAAAATCAAAGAAACGATAATATGGCAATTACAATGGCAGATATCCAGCATTTGCGCAAAATGACCGGCGCGGGAATGATGGACTGCAAAAATGCGCTGAACGAAGCTGAAAACGACTTCGAGAAGGCAATAGAAATTATTCGTAAAAAAGGTCTGGCGGTAGCCGCTAAACGGGAAGACCGCGAAGCTGCTGAAGGTTGCGTCTTGGCGGCGGCTCATCACAATTTCGCAGCGATCGTAGCGGTAAAATGCGAAACGGATTTTGTAGCGAAAGGCGAAGATTTTATAGCAATGGTAAAAAAAATCTTGAATGCCGCTTTGAAAAATCAACCTCAAACAGCAGAAGAACTGAACGAACTATCGGTTGACGGACGCAAAGTGCACGAATTGATTACCGACCGTATCGGCATCACCGGCGAAAAAATGGAACTGGGCGCTTACGAACATTTGAATGCCTCCGCTACTGTAGCTTATATTCATCCGGGCAATAAATTGGCTACGATTGTCGGCTTCAATCAAGCCAATGTGGATGCCCAAGTAGCTAAAGATGTGGCCATGCAGATAGCCGCGATGAATCCTGTCAGCGTAGATATAGATTCCGTACCGGCGGAAATTGTGGAGAAAGAAAAGAAAATCGCGCGTGAAAAAGCCATTGAACAGGGAAAACCGGAAGCTATCTTAGACCGGATTGCAGAAGGCGCTTTGGTAAAATATTACAAAGATTTTACTTTGTTGATGCAAGATTTCGTGAAAGATCCAAAAATCACCATTGCCGATTACCTGAAAAAGCAAAATAAAGATTTGACTGTTACAGGTTTCAAACGCATCAACTTGAATATGGAATAAACGGCAAAAGCGTTTTTACTGCCCGCTGAAACAGGCAGTAAAACCTTCGGCTTGTACCGCAGTCGCAAAATTTGGGACTAAGGGTGTTCAAAAAAGCTTTTGGACACCCTCAACAATTTTAAAAAGACCGTCCTATCTATGATTTTATATATATGGAAATAGAACAATCGTATATAGTGGACAAATTATCGGAGCCGATTTTTGAAGTCATTTCCGGAGCAGCCGACGCCCTCCAAGTGGAAACGTACCTCATTGGCGGATTTGTTCGCGATTTGATACTCCGCCGTCCTTCCAAGGATATCGACGTGGTTTGCGTAGGAAATGGAATCGATCTGGCGCAAGAAGTGTTCAACCGTTTAGGTAAAAAGGCCTATTTTGCTTTTTTCAAAAATTACGGAACAGCCCAAGTCAAATATCAAAATACTGAAATAGAATTTGTAGGCGCCAGAAAAGAATCCTATACAAGAGATTCGCGCAATCCCATGGTCTCAAATGGTTCTCTGCAGGACGATCTCTACCGCAGGGATTTTACCATAAACGCAATGGCTATTTGCATCAATCGTCAACGCTTTGGGGAACTGGTCGATCCTTTTGACGGCTTGAAAGATTTGGACGAATGTCGAATTAAAACGCCTTTGAATCCAGATGTTACTTTTAGCGACGACCCTTTGCGCATGATGCGTGCGATTCGTTTCGCTACGCAATTGGGTTTCTTTATAGAAGCCGAAACATTCGAAGCCATCGAAAGAAATAAAAACAGGATTGAAATTGTATCCAAGGAACGTATTCTGGATGAATTGAATAAAATTATTCTTTCGCCGCGTCCTTCCATCGGATTCGAATTGCTGGATCAAACAGGATTACTGGAAATCATTTTCCCTGAATTGGTTGCGCTCAAAGGAATTGAAACGAAGGAAGGAATCGGACACAAAGATAATTTCAGCCATACCTTAGCCGTTTTAGACAATTTAGCCCAAACAACCGATAATCTTTGGTTGCGCTGGACGGCATTGTTTCATGATATAGGAAAGCCGGGGGTCAAGCGATTCGACAACAAACTGGGCTGGACCTTTCACGGTCATGAGTTCAGAGGAATGAAAATGTTGAAAAGTATTTTTCAGCGAATGAAACTGCCTTTAAACGAAAAACTGAAATATGTCGAAAAATTAGTATCCTTGCATATGCGTCCCATCGTTTTGGGTGATGAGGAAGTAACAGATTCAGCCATAAGACGTTTATTATTTGAGGCAAACAACGATATCGACGATTTAATGTTGCTTTGCGAAGCGGATATTACGTCCAAAAATCCGGAAAAAGTCAAACGTTTTCTTTGTAACTTCAAAAAGGTGCGCCAGAAGCTCAAAGAAATTGAAGAAAAAGACAGAATACGCAATTTTCAACCGCCCATCGACGGCATAGAAATTATGGAAATGTTTCATTTGCCTCCGGGAAAAATGGTCGGACAATTAAAAACAGCTATTAAGGACGCTATTTTGGACGGACAAATTCCCAACGAATACGAAGCGGCACGCGCTTATTTAATGAAATTAGCAAAAGAAAACAAAATTCTATAGGAACAATTTTTTTTCTATCAAATGAAGTTTTTTTGCCATTTTTTCACTATCTTTGTTAGTTAATTTACAAGATAACAGATAAAATGAGCGAAGAAGCAAAAAATGTTTCAGGGGAATATTCAGCCGAGAGTATTCAAGTTTTAGAGGGTTTAGAGGCCGTTAGAAAGCGACCGGCAATGTATATCGGCGACATTGGCCAAAAAGGATTGCATCACTTGGTGTATGAAGTAGTAGACAATTCTATTGATGAAGCGCTGGCTGGATTTTGCCAACACATCGAAGTGATTATTAACGAAGATAACTCTATCACAGTAAAAGACGACGGACGAGGGATTCCGGTTGACTATCACGAAAAAGAAAAAAAATCGGCCTTGGAAGTAGTATTGACCGTGTTGCACGCAGGCGGTAAATTTGATAAAGATTCGTACAAGGTTTCGGGAGGATTGCATGGCGTAGGCGTATCGTGCGTCAATGCTCTGTCGACTTATTTGCGAGCAGAGGTCTACCGAGATGGAAAAATATATGCACAAGAATTTTCTTGCGGTAAAGCTACCTGCGAATTGAAGGTTGTGGGAGAAAGCGATAAACGAGGTACAACGATTATTTTCAAACCAGATAGTTCGATCTTTATCGTGACAGAATTCAAATACGATATTTTGGCCGGCCGCTTGAGAGAACTGGCTTATCTGAATGCAGGAGTCAAATTGGAATTGACCGACAGGCGCGTTCTGCTTCCCAACGGCCAATTCAAGCACGAAGTCTTTTTCTCGTCGGAGGGTTTAAGTGAATTTGTCCGGTTTATCGATGCGGCCAAAGAACCGCTGATTGGAAACGACATTATTCATATTGTCACCGAAAAACAGGGCATACCAGTGGAGGTGGCCATGACTTACAACACTTCGTACAACGAAAGCATTTCTTCGTATGTCAATAATATCAACACGATTGAACACGGCACGCACGTAGCGGGATTCCGTAGAGCGCTAACCCGCACATTGAAAAAGTATGCCGTAGACTCCAAATTGCTGGAAAAAGTAAAAGTAGAAATAAGTCCCGACGACTTCCGCGAAGGACTGACAGCCGTTATATCCATTAAAGTACAAGAACCTCAGTTTGAAGGACAAACGAAAACTAAATTAGGTAATAACGAAGTAACCGGAGCGGTTGATCAGGCGGTAGGAGAAGCTTTGGGCAATTATTTGGAAGAACACCCCAAAGAAGCCAAAATCATTGTAGACAAAGTGATTTTGGCGGCAACGGCACGAAATGCCGCACGAAATGCGCGGGAAATGGTTCAACGCAAATCCCCGTTGTCGGGAGGCGGTCTGCCGGGAAAATTGGCCGATTGCTCGGACAAAGACCCAGAAAAATGTGAAATATTCTTAGTCGAAGGAGATTCCGCAGGCGGTACGGCCAAACAAGGCCGCGAACGCAAATATCAAGCCATCCTTCCTCTACGTGGAAAAATTTTGAACGTGGAAAAAGCGATGCCTCACAAGGTGCTGGAAAGTCAGGAAATCCGCAACATTTTTACAGCTCTCGGCGTAAGCATTGGAACAGCCGAAGACAGCAAAGAATTGAATTTGGAAAAATTACGATATCACAAGGTGGTCATCATGACCGATGCCGATGTAGACGGAAGCCACATCGCGACTTTGATTCTGACGTTCTTTTTTCGTCACATGCGTGCAATGATCGAAAACGGGTACATTTACATCGCAACTCCTCCTCTTTATTTAATGAAAAAAGGAAAAGTAGAGGAATATTGCTGGACCGATCAGCAACGACAGACGTTTATCAATAAATATGCAGAAGGAAATGAAAATTTAGTTCATACGCAACGTTATAAAGGCTTGGGTGAAATGAACGCACACCAACTATGGGACACTACCATGAACCCGGAAGTCCGAACGCTGCGACAGGTTTCTATCGAAAATGCCGCCGAAGCCGATCGTGTATTTGCCATGCTGATGGGTGAAGAAGTAGGCCCACGACGCGAATTTATCGAAACAAACGCCACTTATGCAAATATTGACGCGTAATTAATTTACCGTTTGTTGTTCGATCAAGTCGCTTTTATATTTATCTTTGTTGTTTCTTAAAAACGAACCATTTTTACGTTGAACATTGAAAATAAAAAAGAGTTTATTTACGTTAATATTGACATTTAATATGCTTATTGGCTTGTCTGTCAATCATAAAGAAGGTCTCTCTTGCATCCATAACGCTTATGTGGAGGCCGTTATTAAGGCGGGAGGTTCCCCTGTGTTGATTCCTCTAACCAACAATGCTCAAGTACTGGAAGATATCTTATCCCAAATCGACGGATTGATTTTGTCGGGAGGAGGAGATATTTACGCCCCCTTATTCAATGAAGCATTGCATCCTTCTGTAGAATCTTACGATTTGGAACGCGATCGTTACGATATTCAGTTGACGCAACGGGCAGCCGCCAAACAAATGCCTATATTGGGAATCTGCCGAGGTTGCCAGCTAATCAACGTAGCCTTCGGAGGCAAACTGATTCAGGATATTCCTTCTCAAATTCCCGATTCAAAAATCAATCACAATCAACCGGATTCCAAAACACAAGGAGTTCATGCAGTGAATATTTCCGCCCATTCGAAACTGGGCGTTCTATTGAACGCCGACCGTCTTTTGGTCAACTCCATTCATCACCAAGCGGTAAAAGAAGCTGCGCCCGGATTTGAAGCAGTTGCTTTTTCCGACGACGGAGTAATTGAAGCCATCGAATCGACCGAAGAAAAATCCATATTGGGAGTGCAGTGGCATCCCGAACAAATGCTGGCAGAAGAAAACGAGGCCATGCTTCCTCTGTTTAAGAATACCATCGACGAAGCCGAATTGTACCGAAAAGCCAAAGAAATTCACAGACGTATTTATTCGATTGATTCTCATTGCGATACGCCTATGTATTTTCCTTATAAGATTGATATAGGCGTTCGGAATCCGAAGTTGAAAGTGGATCCCCGCCTTTTAGGCGCAGCCTCGGAAGGCGGAACGCTCGTTCCTTATCAACTGCAAGTAGAAGTTCCTCGCATGCAAGACGGATTAATAGATGCCGTTTTCATGGCCGCTTACTTAAAACAGGGATTACGCACTCCAACAGCTTCTCAACAGGCTGTAAAAAAAGCGGAATCCATCCTGCAAAAAGTTATCCAACAAGTGGAAGATCATAAGGATATCGTAGGAATAGCCAAATCTGCAAACGATTTGAAGCGTTTGAAAAAAGAAGGGAAGAAGGCCATTTTTCTTTGCATTGAAAATGGATACGGATTAGGAAAAGACATCGGCAACGTCAAAAAATTTGCCGATTTGGGAGTAAGGTATATTACCTTGTGCCACAACGGCGACAACGACATCTGCGATTCCGCCTTGAAGAGTCTTTCGGAACACAACGGTCTAAGTGAATTTGGAAAAGAAGTGGTAAAAGAAATGAACCGGAGAGGCATCATGGTGGATATTTCCCATACTTCTGAAAAAACTTCCTTCGACGTTTTGGAAATCAGTAAAGTTCCCGTCATTGCTTCTCATTCTTCCGTCAAAGCTTTATGTCCGCATGCAAGGAATATTTCGGATCGATTGATGCGTGCAATTGCCGACAAAGGCGGCGTCATTCAAATCTGTTTCTACACCTATTTTTTGAGAAAAGATGGACGATCGACAGTCAAAGATATCGTCGATCATATCGATTATGTCGTGAAAACGGTAGGAATTGACTATGTGGGAATCGGCTCTGATTTCGATGGCGGCGGCGGAGTCAAAGGCGTAAACGCCATCAACGAAATGCCTCAAGTTACGATGGAACTGCTGCGGAGGGGATATTCCGAAGAAGAGATCGGAAAAATATGGGGGGGCAATTTGATGCGCGTAATGGATATTGTACAAAAAAACAGCGAATTGTAAAATACAATGAATCACTACTTCAAGAAAAAAAGCAAGTGGATAATGATGGGGTTATTTTTGGCGGGACTGTCCTGCACACAGAATTCGCCATCTTCCAAACCAACCCAAACAAGGAGAGAGATAACCGTTCCCGCATTCAATGCCGACAGCGCATACAGTTACACGGCAGCGCAGGTCGCTTTTGGACCTCGCGTACCCGATACGCCGGCACATGCAGCGTGCGGTCAGTATTTGTCGAGCGAATTGAAACGGTTCGGAGCAGAAGTGATCGAACAAGAAATGGTTCTCCAAACTTACAATAACCAATCTATTCATGCTAAAAATATTATCGCTTCTTTTCGTCCCGAAAACAAGAACCGGATACTTTTGTGCGCTCATTGGGATTCGCGTCCATTTGCCGATAATGATCCCAATCCGGATCATCGACGGAAACCGATCGATGGCGCAAACGACGGAGCGGGCGCCTGCGGCGTATTATTGGAAATAGCCCGTCTGATAGGCAGCCAACCGCCAACAATGGGCGTCGATATCATCTTATTTGATGCGGAAGATTGGGGAACGCCAACATTTGATCAGGATCGGTACGGCAGCTCCGGCTGGTGTCTGGGTTCAGAATATTGGGCAAAAAATCCTCATATAGCGCAATATACCGCACAATACGGAATATTGTTGGATATGGTAAGCGCTCGAGGCGCACAGTTTTACAAAGAATCGCAATCGCTTGCGGCAGCCAGAAATGTAGTGCAAAAAGTATGGGAAACAGCGCAAGCGCTCGGATATGATTCCTATTTTATCAATAGAGAAGGAGGAGGCATAGAAGACGATCATATTTCGATCATCCGCCACCGAAAAATACCTTGCATTGATATTATTCAGTACGATCCCAATAGTGGATTTGGAGACTATTGGCATACCTTGAACGACACCCTAAACGAAGTGGATAAAGAAACATTAAAAGCAGTGGGACAAACCGTACTGTATGTAGTGTATCACAGCCAGTAATTCAATCATCCTATTATCGCCTATTTATATTATGACAATCAATGAAATGCAAGAGGAAATAGTAACCGAATTTTCTGTTTTCGACGACTGGATGGATAAATATTCTCTCCTTATCGAAATGGGAAACGAACTTCCGCCTTTGGAAGCTCAAAATAAGACAGCAAATAATTTAATAGAAGGTTGTCAGAGCCGCGTGTGGCTGCATGCCCGTTATGAAAATGGAAAAGTGTTTTACCAAGGCGACAGCGATGCCGTTATTGTTAAGGGAATTGTTTCGCTGTTGATCAAAATTCTTTCCGGACATACGCCGGACGAAATTCTCTCAACCAATTTATATTGTATCGACGCCATCGGACTGAAAGAACACCTCTCCCCTACTCGCTCCAATGGATTAGTCGCTATGCTGAAACAAATGAAACTGTACGCGCTGGCCTTTCAAGCGGGAAAGTAACAGAATGCAAAACAAACTGCGAAAACTAAAAATCACAGAACTGAACCGAATCAGTCAGGAAGATTTTAAGAATGCCCCTAAAATCCCCCTGATTATCGTTTTAGACAATGTAAGAAGCCTTCATAATGTAGGTTCCGTATTCCGCACTTGCGACGCTTTTTTGGTAGAAGAAGTGTATCTTTGTGGCATTACGGCTGTTCCGCCCCATGCCGAGATTCACAAAACGGCTTTGGGAGCCGAATATGCCGTCGAATGGAAATATTTTTCCAACACGCTGGAAGCCGTTCAAGAACTGAAACAAAAAACCTACCATATCGCGGCCATCGAACAAGCCGAAAACAGTATCTCCTTGGATAAACTTCAACTGAAAAACGAAAGATATGCACTGATTTTGGGAAATGAAGTAAAAGGAGTAGATTCCCAAGTGATGGAGCTATGCGATTCCTGTATCGAAATTCCACAATTCGGCACCAAACATTCGCTCAATGTATCGGTAGTTGCGGGAATACTCATTTGGGAGGTTTTCAAACAATTACGACTTTCTTAATCATCCTCTTGTCACTCAACTGCATATCCTTTTTCCTTGGCAAAAGCGAGAACGGAAGCATTGATTGCTTTTCCTAAATCGTCATCCTGTTGATTTCCACTCTTTTTATTCTCCTGGTCGATGTATGCTTGCCTCTTTTTTGCCAACTCGTCTATTTCTTTCTGAATAGCAAGCCTTTCCTTCTGTTTGGATTCGATATATGCTTTAATTTCCTTTTCCGGCTTGCCTTGCAATTCTTTTGGCAAATCGCCAGTTTTTATATCATTTAAAGATTCCGTTTCCTGATACTTATCGACCAAATCCCAATTGGAATTTCTATAAGCAGAAGTCGATTTCGTAACTGCGCGCGAAGCATAATTTTCCTTTGAAACAGATTTTGCATTTTGATCCTGCTCCATTTGGTTGCGTTGTTTTTCGGAACCCAAACTACCATAAGCAATATACGTAGCGTTCAAACGATCGCTGCATTCATTGATACGATCATCGTAAGGCGTTGAAATGTAACGTATTTTGATATTCGAATCAATATTGAAATATTTTCCTTGCCCACGATCGGCTCCGTCTTTCCAAAGTTCTCTAATTCCGGTTTGCCGGTCGCCACAGTAAATTGTATTCACATAAACGCCTTTTTTTAGCGCCGAACTAATTGCTTCCTTATACGAAATACCTCCCTGATTGAATTCTTCATTTCCAGCAATGTAAATCAAACGCATATCGGCGCTGCCGCTTCCCCAGTCCAAATCGCCAATAGCCTGTTGGATAACAGCTCCGCAATATTCCGAACCGCCATTGGTGCGAAGTGCAAAAAGCTTTTCGGAAATCAAATCCAAATCGGTCGTAAAAGGCGCTACCTGGCGAATGTAATTGGAACGTTTCGACAGCCAATCATTTCCATATTCATACAAAGCAAGCTCGATTCTTGGCGCTTGGTCCTTGTATTTCAAAGTTGTAAGCACATTCACAATATCCCACAAGCGCGATTTCGCCTGATCAATCAGTCCATCCATGCTGTTGGAAGTATCCAACAAAATAGCTACTTGTATGCGGGTATCTCCGCTTTGTACCTCTACCGTTTCCGCTTTACTTTTTACGCCGAATACAAACAAAAAAACGATCGCTAAACTGAATAAATTTGCCTTCTTCATGACTTTAATTTTTTTAAATGAGTAATTATGGTCAAAAGTAAAAATAAAATATCGATCTTTTCCGACGGATTGGGTGGATGCCCGTTTTGAAATGGCAAAACATAGAATATAATTGGTAAAAAATGATTTACTTTACATGCTCAATGAATAAACCGATGGATAGATGCCGAATCATATTGCTTTTGTTGTTCCTTTTTTTCATTCATCCGGATTCATCCGCTCAGCAGACACGGACAAGCCAACAAAAAAAGGCAGTTATGGAATTGTCTCAATCGCTGAAAGAAGGAAAATCTGATGAGGAGTTGGCTGGAAATTACGAAAAACTGGCACGCGAATGGATCGCCGATAAAGAATATAGCAAAGCGGAAGAGAATTTCGTCAAAGCAAAAAATATTTTCATCAAATTGAAAAAAGAAGAAGAAGTCGCCCGTATCGAACGCGAATTAGCTAAATTGCAGGAAATGCAAAACAACATAAAAAAGGCCATCTCGACCTACCAGTCGGCAGGTAAAATTTCCAAAGACAAAAACCGGCAGGCTATTAACGAAAGCGACGCTCAACGGCTAATGAATCAATCCAATGCAAAAATGCAATCGGAGTTAATCAATCAAAAAATCGAATTATTGGAAGAAGCTTCAGATGCAAAAGAGGAAATTCAGGATGCTTATGTCCAAATGGCGCAAGTCAATCTCAGTATGAAGCAACCCGAAAAAGCGATATCCAATTACGAAGAAGCGCTCAAAAAAGCGGACAAACCGGAAGACGAAATCAAAATCACCCGCGAAATGGCTCAAGTATATGCTTCTAACCAACAAATGGAGAAAGCCATTGAATTGGATAAGTCTTTGGTCGAAAAAATCCAAAAAACGGACAATCTACCATTGGAAATCGAACAATTGCAAAATCTTTCTTCCGCTTATTTCAAAAATTCCGATGAAAAACAAGGCTTGCAACTCCTGCAGGAGGCATATGCGCTGGCTATCGCGCATACGCACACCTTGGAAGCACAGAAGAGCATGGAATTGCTGGTGAAGTACTACTTGAAACACAAACGCGAGAAAGATGCATTGGATATTTATTCCGATTTCACCGGACGGTTGGAAACCTTAATTCAATCAGACAGTTCGCTGGTTGATTCCAAAATTGTTCAGATCAATGAAGAAAGAATTGCACAACTCGAAAAGGAACGGATGTTGAAGGACGAATTGATCCGTAAAAAAAATTCGTATAACAATATCTTGATTGCTGTCATCGGATTGATTCTGGTTTTACTGTTTTTCATTATTCGCGCATGGTTGTCCATTCGCGTGAAAAACAAGAAAATAGCGCTTCAATCCTTGCGTCGCGAAATGAATCCCCATTTTATTTTTAACAGTTTGAACAGCGTCAACCAGTTTATTGCCCAGAACAACGAATGGGAGGCAAATAAATACCTTTCTTCTTATTCCAAACTGATGCGCGCGATGATGGAAAATTCCAATAAAGATTTTATTCCCCTTTCGGTCGAACTGGAGCAAATAAAAGAATATCTGCAATTGGAAAATATGCGGTTCAGCGATAAATTCGCTTACTCGCTGGAAGTGGACGAAAATTTGGACATCAATGCGGTCGCTATTCCCAACTGGTTGATCCAACCTCAATTGGAAAACGCTGTCTGGCACGGCTTGCGCTACAAAGACGAAAAAGGCCATTTATGGTTGAAAATCAAAAAGAAGGAAAATAGTTTATGGATAACGATCGAAGACAACGGCGTTGGAATCCGCCAAAGCGAACAATGGAAAACGCCTCGGCAAAAAGAACATCAATCGCGCGGATTAACCAATACATTCGAGCGGATCGAATTGCTGAACAAACTGTATGGCATGAAAATTAAACTAAATATCAAAGAAAAGGACGGAGAAGAAACAGGAGTAACAGTCGATATTCAAATGCCTTATTTATCCGTTCAATCGATATGAAAATAACCAGCATCATAGATGCGTATTCAAATAAAAACGGCTCCCAATTGAGAGCCGGAAAGTTTTTTATAATTACTACTCAGGTAGGAAAAATATAATAAATAATTGTGTATTATATATATACAAAAAAACATGACTGATAAATTTTAATACGATATTTTTTAAAATCGCTTATTATAAGCATTTTAGCATTTTTTAATCCAGAAAAATATTTTTTCGTTATTAATAT
>WRFY01000068.1 GCA_009783445.1 Candidatus Azobacteroides sp.
ATTTACTGATAAGTTTTAATATTTATATTTATTCAATTGATTATCATTATTTTAAATTTATAAGTATACATTTATTTGAGACGCTTAGTATAGTAAAAAAATGCGTTATTCCGGTTTATTCATTTCGATGTATTCCGAAGGAGAAATTCCAAAATGGTCTTTGAAAATATTACTGAAATAAGCATGCGAAGAAAATCCGACGGCATACGCTACTTCTGCAATCGACATTTTTTTCTTTGTCAATAACAAAGCGGCCTGTTTCAACCTGAAATTGCGGATGTAACTGCCGGGAGATTCATTGGTGATGGCTTTCAAGCGACGATTGAGATGCACGCGGCTTAATCCCAATTCCTGGCTGATGGATTCGACGCTTAAATCCGGATCGCTGATGTGTTCCCGCAGTTTTTCGTTGAATTTCATAAGCAATTTTTCGTCCGCAGAAACCACATTAATTTCTACTTCTCCGCTTCCAGAACTTTGGTATTTTTCTTTGAGTTTTCTTCGCAATTCGAGCAATTTTTCCACTCTCGTTTCTAAATGCCTCATATTAAACGGCTTTGGAATGTACGAATCAGCGCCCATCTCAACCCCTTCGATTCTCTGTTCCACATTGGTTTTTGCCGTCAGCAAAATAATAGGAATATGACAGGTTTTATCGTTGCTTTTCAGTATTTTGCATAAATTCAAACCGTCTATTTCCGGCATAACAATGTCGCTGATGATGATATCCGGCAAATATTTCAGCGCTTTGTTCAAACCCTCTTTTCCATTGGCTGCCCTGAGTATTTTATATTTGGACGATAGTTCGGAATCGATGTAGTTCAAAATACTGACATCATCTTCTACCAATAAAACCGTTTGGACATATTTGGACGATGTTTCCGATTTCTTTTTTCTCGTCGTTGCTCCCGTTTCCAGATGGTCTTTTTCATAAATTTCCGGAATTTGGAGAGACGGTTGTACCATCATAGCGGTAGCTTCGCCGGCCGTGTTTCCGAATTCCTCCGGTTTATAAGTTTGTTCATTCAAGGGCAAATGAATTGTAAACAGGCTTCCTTTCTCCGGTTCGCTTTGTACGAAAATCTCTCCATGGTGCAATTGGATCATCATTTTCGACAAATGCAAGCCAATTCCCGTTCCCATTTGCATTTTGTTTTTTTTATCCTGCACCTGGTAAAAACGGTCGAAGATCAGGGGTTGGTATTCTTTTGCGATGCCGATTCCGGTATCTTCTACTCGTATCTCCACTTGTTCGTCTCGAATTCCCAGATAGATAGTAATGGTTCCTCCTTTATCGGTAAATTTAAAAGCATTGGAAAGCAAATTGAAAATAACCTTATCAATGCAATCGCGGTCGATATAAATTTCCGGCAAGATGCTTTCGAGAATCAAACTAAAATGGATTTGCTTGCTGATGGCTAATTCTCGAAAAGATTCCATGATTTTAAGAATAAATGAATCCAAAGACGTTTTTTCTACTTTCAATTTCAGTTTTCCTTTATCAACGGCTCGCAAATCCATCAATTGGTTCACAAGGCGAAGAATACGTAAAGCGTTCTGATGGATCATCCGGTAGATCGAAAGCATTTTTTCGTCTTTCGTATTTTCCACCAGTTTTTCGATAGGCCCCAGAATCAGCGTCAGCGGGGTACGTATTTCATGCGAAATATCTGTGAAAAACTGTAATTTGCTTTCAGACAATTGTTTTTGCCGTTCCTCTTCCATTAAAACTTGCTGTTGCCGGATCCGGTTGTTCAAATACCAGTAAACGAAGTAGCCGAGAAGCAGCAGAAGCGCTGCATAAAAAATTTTTGCCCAGATCGTTAACCAAAAAGGAGGCGCAATCATCACGGTCATTTCCCGTTCCAGGAAATGCACATCGTCTAAAGTGGCTTTTACCTTGAAAATGTATTTGCCCGGATTCAGATTGGTATACGTAATGCTTCGGTTGGGATTGTTGACCAAACGCCAGCGCTTATCGAAATTTTCCAATTGCGTATAATAGCGAACCCGTTGCGGCATGCTGTATTCCAAAGCCGCAAACTGGAAGGTGAAACTTCGCTGATTGTATTTCAAATGGATGCTCTCCGATTCGTCCAGCGATTTTTGGAGGATAGAGGATTTTCCCGCCTGAACCGGTTCGTTGTAAATCAAAAGTTCCGTAAAAGCCAGATGAAGAAGCGAACCTTGCGAACTGACGTCTTGCGGAGTAAAGCAAGTCAAGCCATTGATGCCGCCAAAATACATGCGGTTGTTCTTTCCTTTGTAATGACTTCCTCGGCGGAATTCGTTGCTTTGTATGCCGTCGGCTGCATAGAAATTGAGATATTCCTCTGTTTCCGGATTGTATCGACACAAACCGTTTCCGGTACTCAACCACAGGCGGTGTTGGTCGTCTTCCTCAATTCCGTTGATCATGTCGTTGGGCAACCCATCAAGCGTAGTTTTCTGGACAACTTGTCCAGTTTCCTTCCGGATATGGTAAAGGCCGAAAAAGCTGCCCACCCAAATGTCGCCTTTATAATCTTGATGAATGGTATAAATGAGATTCGTATTCAAGTGTCTGGTCAAGAGGGCAGAATTGGAAAAAATTTTCGTTTGGGGATCGAATTGATGAACTCCGTTGAAAGTTCCAATCCACAGGATTCCGGCAGAATCTAAAAACAAGGTATAAATCCAGTTGCTGAACAGCTGGGTTCCCTTTGGATTCATATAATCTGCTGGGAAATAGTCGATTTGGTGCGTTTGCAGGTCCAAACTGTTCAATCCGCCTCCGTTCAATCCAATCCAAAGGGTTCCCTTCGCATACTGGGCGAAAGAGGAAACATGATTGTAACTTAACTTATGCGGCGTACTGGCGTCATTGTAATGAGAATCAAACGTTTGCAATTTCCGATTATAGCGAAATACGCCATTCACATACGTTCCGATCCATATATTTTTATCTTTGTCTTCTAATAGGGCGGTGATGACATCATCCGGAAAATTTTTTGTGTTTTCAGACGTAAAATGTTCAATCTTTTGCCCGTTTGGATGAATCCGGTACAAGCCGTCGCCATCGGTTCCAACCCAAATGCAATCGGAGCTGTCTTCCAAAACCGATATTACACAGTTAGTTCCAATATTTTGTTGCGGTTCAAACGGATTGAATCCGTAATTTTTGAAGCTGCTTCCGGAAAAGGGAATAAAGAGTATTCCTTTCTGGTAAAGCGCGACCCACATATTTCCCTGTTTATCCTCAAATAAATGGTGAATTTTGGATTTGGCCAGATTGCAACCGGCGATCGGTTCGATAGGAGGAAGCTTTTTCCCCTCCGGATTGTACCGGATAATTCCTGCGCCATCGGTTCCCAACCAGAGATTTCCTTTTTTATCGCGTTTCATGGAGAAAATCTGATTTTCCAAAGCAGAAACTCCTGTTTTTAAGGAAGTAAATTTTTGGGAAACTCGGTCGAAAATATTGATTCCGCTCCCCAGCGTTCCAATGATCACGTGTCCGGAAGCATCTTCGCCAATCGAAAACACTCGGTTGTCGCTCAAACTTCCCTGTATAGCTGGGTTGGACTTAAAATGCTCTGTCTCTCCAGTTTGAGGATTAAACAGATAAACTCCATTGGTGTAGCTTCCCAACCAAAGGTATCCGCGACTGTCTTCGAAGGCGCAATCGATGATGTCGTCGCTTATTCCGCTGTTGCGTTTGTTGTAAAATTTAGGCTTTAAAGTTTTCGCATCCAAGCATATAATTCCATTGTTGGGATTGGAAACCCATAAATTTTTATTATGGTCTTCCAGCAGCCAGGTTACCCGGTCTAAATAAAAAGGAACTTCGTCCTGGATAAGAAAAGGATGGAAACAGTCTTTCTGACGGTCATATTGCAACAAACCGCCCATAGAACCGACCCAGAATATTCCTCGGCTATCTTCCAATACCATATATACATAATTTCCTTGAAGAGAGGTAGAATCATTGGGCTGTTCCGAATATACTGTAAAATTATAACCGTCGAATTTATTCAATCCATTTTCAGTCGTGATCCAGACGTATCCTTGCGAATCTTGATAAATTTGTGCTATATGACTATTAGAGAGACCTTCATTGGGAGTCCACAACTGAACTTTTTCTGCTTTGAGAAAAACCGGAAAACATAACAAAAGGGTTAACAAGTAATTAATTTTTCTCATGAGTTTATTCCAATCAAACAAGATGCACAAAAGTAAAAAAAAGATATGGAAGTTACAAATCTTATGGATAGAAGTTACATAATTAATCCTGTGATTGGTAAATCCAAAAAAAATGAAACATTTTTTGGATATTCTCTTTGCGATTATTGGAAGGAATAAGACGGAGATGAGATTAAAAAATATGTTTTTAATAAAAAAAACGAAGAATTTGAGTGTAGTAAATATATTTCCATTATCTTTATGACTGTTTATGTAACATGTTTTATTTATGACTATGACAAAAAGAAATTTATTTTTAGGAGTCTTTTTACTCTCTTGTATTTCAATGGTTTTTGCGGAAGGCGGCGCTACTGGCGCTTTGACTTGGACTTTGGAAAATGGGGTATTAACAATTAAGGGGGAAGGAGCCATGCCGGACTATGAAAGGCGCGGAAATGTGGCGCCATGGCGCTCTTCCAGTTACAGCATTAAAGAAGTGGTGATAGAAAACGGTGTGACCAATATTGGAAACAATGCGTTTTATGGTCTAAATCGAGACGGAGAATCGATTTATAGTAATCTGGCAAAATGCACTCTGCCCAATAGCCTTACTACTATTGGATTCCGATCGTTTTGTAAATGTGAAGGGTTGCGCTCTATAAACATTCCGGAAGGCGTGGTTTCGATTGGCGAAAGCGCCTTTGCCGAGTGTGCCAACTTAACGCAAGTGTCGCTTCCCAATACGCTCGCCACACTGGACAAATGGGTTTTTTCCGGCTGTGTCCGTTTGCCGAATATTACGCTTCCCGAGAGCGTGGACTCGATTGGCGAATGGGTCTTTTACAATTGCGTTGCTTTGAGTTCTATTGCGATCCCTCCCAAAGTGACTTCCATTAGCCGAAGCGTTTTCAATAGCTGTACGGGTTTAACCAGTTTTACGATACCCGATCAGGTCACCTCTATTGGCGATGAAGCTTTTTTTGCTTGTACCTCTTTGAAAAGCATTACCATTTCTCAAGGCCTTACCAGGATAGGAACAAAGGTTTTTTCCGGTTGCAGGGATTTGAAAGAATTTATTGTTTCAGATCAAAATACCGAATATGCATCTGTCGATGGCGTCCTTTTCGATAAGAATAAATCACTTTTGATTCTTTATCCTTATGCCAAGTCCAGCGCTTACAACGTTCCTGACGGAGTGGTTTCGATTGGCGAAGGCGCTTTTGCCGAATGCGCCGGTTTGACGGCTGTTACTTTTCCCCCCAGCCTTACAAAAATTGGAAATCGGGCTTTTTCGGCTTGCAAAGGTTTGACGACAATGGACGTTTCTTCCGGCCTTACCGAAATAAAAAGCGACGCTTTTTATGGCTGTTCAAGTTTAAAAGCATTCACTGCATCGGAAAATAATCCTGTATTTTCGGCTGTCGACGGCGTCTTATTCAATAAAGACCAAACGACTTTGATCTTTTTCCCCTGTACAAAATCCACTTTTTATACTATCCCCAGGGGCGTTATTTCGATTGGAGAAAATGCTTTTTACGATTGCAGCCGCTTAACGCGCATAGCGTTGCCTTCCAGTATACAAGAAATTGGCGACGGAGCTTTTTCGGGTTGCAGCGGTCTCATACGGATTACTTTACCGGAAAATGTCGGTTCGTTAGGGAGAGAGGCTTTTGCCGCCTGCACCGCATTAAGAGAATTGCATAGTAAAAATTCGATGCCGCCTACCGTAGGTTTTGATTGCTTTAGCGAAGTAGAAACGTCGATTTGCCGAGTATATGTTCCTAACAGAAGTGCAAGAAGCGGTTATTTATCAGCGGACGGCTGGTCGAAGTTTAAGAATATTGTGATTGAGGTAGCGCGTTAAGCTATCGAAATGGAAACATTCCAAGGGGGTAAATATTGAAATTGTATATATTCTTTTGTACATTTGCAAAAAATATATACAATTTTTTCAATATATGATAAATCAAGAACTAATCCATCCGAAAAGCATCGTTGTCGTAGGCGGTTCCAATACTACTTCCAAACCGGGAGGTAATTGTGTACGCAATCTCATAAATGGCGGTTTTGCAGGCGATCTCTATGTCATTAACCCCAAAGAAACAGAAGTACAAGGTTTAAAAAGTTACAATCATGTTTCTGAGATTCCTCCGACGAATATGGCCATCATTGCTATTCCGGCTCATTCCTGTTTAGAAACAGTCAAAGTATTGGCTCAGGAAAAAGGAGTGAAAGCCTTTATCATGTTTACCGCCGGATTTGGCGAAGAAAGCAAGGAAGGCGGAATGCTGGAAAGAGAAATCGTGAAAGTAATCACCGAGGCGGGCGCCAGCCTTATCGGTCCCAATTGCATCGGACTTCTGAACCGTTATCATCATAGCCTATTTACTCTACCAATTCCCGACATGGATCCAATGGGAGTAGATATGATTTCCAGTTCAGGGGGAACCTGCCTTTTCATCATGGAATCGTCCATACGGATGGGATTGCGTTTCAATTCCGTTTGGTCGATCGGCAACGGAGCGCAAATCACGGTGGAAGACGTGCTGGAATACATGGATATTCATTTTGATCCGGAAACCGATTCTAAAATCAAATTACTTTATATAGAAAGCATCAACGACCCAGATAAATTGTTGGAACATACCTCTTCTCTGATCCGCAAGGGTTGCCGGATTGCGGCGATTAAGTCAGGTACTTCGGAGTCGGGAAGCCGCGCCGCCTCTTCGCACACAGGAGCAATGGCGAATCCCGACTTGGCAGTGGAAGCGCTTTTCCGAAAAGCAGGCGTGGTGCGGTGTTTCAGCCGAGAAGAATTGGCTACGATGGGGGCCGTTTTTACCTTGAAAGAATTGAAAGGACGAAATATAGCGATTGTCACCCATGCTGGCGGTCCTGCCGTCATCCTCACCGACGCCTTGGCAAAAGGCGGCATGGAAATTCCTTCCCTATCGGGAAATCCCATAGCAGAAGAATTGAAAACGCATCTCCTTCCGGGAACTTCTACTAATAATCCGATCGACATTTTGGGGACGGGCGAACCGAAGCATTTGGCTATTGCAATCGATTATTGCGAAAGCAAGTTTGACAATATAGATGGGATAGCGGTGATTTTTGGCAGTCCGGGACTGACGCGCGTATACGAAGCGTATGATGTACTGGATCAGAAAATGCGGACTTGTTCCAAGCCTATTTATCCCATTTTGCCTTCGGTAAGCACCGCGTGGGACGAAACAAACTTTTTTATAAAGAAAGGGCATGTCAATTTCAGCGATGAAGTGGGTTTGGCCAATGCATTGACCAAGGAGCTTAAAACGCCTCGCCCGATGACCAACAATATGGAATTGAAAGGAGTGGATATCCCCTTAATGCGGCGAATTATCGACGGCATTCCCGAATCGGGATACATCGCCCCCAAGCACGTTCAGGAATTGTTCCGAGCGGCCGGCATTCCCATGGTAGAAGAGTTGGTTAGTTCCGAATGGAAAGAAATAAAGGCATTCGCCGTCCAAATTGGTTTTCCAGTAGTAGCCAAAGTAGTGGGACCCATTCATAAATCGGACGTAGGGGGAGTGGCCTTGAATATCCGTTCGGAAAAACACCTGCAAATCGAATTCGATCGTTTGATGCAGATTCCAGATGCTACGGCAGTCATGGTTCAACCCATGTTGAAGGGAATCGAACTGTTTGCCGGAGCTAAATACGAAGAACGTTTCGGACACATTGTGCTTTGCGGACTGGGAGGAATTTTTGTGGAAATTTTCCATGATGTAGCTTCCGGTTTGGCTCCTTTGGCTACCGAAGAAGCTTTGTCTATGATTCGTTCTTTGCGGGGATACAAAGTATTTCAGGGTGCAAGAGGACAAAATGGAATCGACGAATATCAATTTGCGAAAATGATTGTGCGTCTTTCGGTTTTACTGCGCTTTGCAACAGAAATCAAAGAATTGGATATCAATCCTTTATTAGCCACCGACCAAGGGATTATAGCAGTCGATGCGCGAATCCGAATCAGCAAATGAGCTTTGTTCGGATGTTGAAGCCCAACGTCATCCAGTTTTCTTAAAAATAGCTCTGAAAGGGTGCGATCGTACAACGATAAAGCGCGCCCTTTTCAGGGCTTCCTTTTAAAATTCATTCCAACTCATAGAGTGTTGCCATACCCTATTGATTTATCCTGCATATTTTTTTTCAAATACAATTTTATTACTATCTTTGTATTCTGAAAAAGTCTTTGAACACTATATCTTCTATTTAGAGAGGGAGAAGCAACATGAAAAAAGCATTGGTATTAATACTCTTGTCGCTTGTCAATACAATGATATTGGCTCATGCGGTTATTCCTCATCATCACGAAGACATTCAAGCGGTCGGCCATTGCAAGAGTTTGCACTGTCATGGAAATGCAAACGACTGTTCATTAACAGAAGGTTGTCTGAAATTCGACAATGCCAAACAATCTGTTCAATCGTCGGACTTTCACTTGAATTTACCGTCCTCTTTTTTGTCTTTGTTTCCGATCTATTCCATCCCTTCCCTAACGGATGATAAGGGAATATCGTTCAAGCAAAAACGACACTTGCTATCCTTTCGCACTGAATATATCTCTCGTTCCTGCGGACTAAGAGCTCCGCCCTTTGAATTATGAATTGATAAAGCTCATCAGCTATCATTTTATAATTCATAATTTTTCCGCGTTGTTTCATTATTTATTCATCATTTCAATTTGTTTCATGAAATACAATATAATTGCGGCAGCCTTTATAGCGTTTGTCATTATGGGATGTAGCTATCGCCACGATTCTAAAACGAACGAAAACATCCACAAGGCAAGCCTTCAATTGACGGCATATAACAGCGATTTTGAAGTTTTTATCGAAGCCGAGCCCTTTGCCGCAGGGCAAACAAGCGAGATTTTTGCACATTTTTCTCATCTGGAAAACTTCAAACCGCTTGCAGAAGGCAGCGTAACCATCCATTTGAGGGTCGGGACGGACGACATTCGCCAAACGATCGAACAGCCTGTACAAGAGGGAATTTATCGGTTTTCCATACAATCGGCTACAGCCGGCGAAGGCCAATTGCTATTCGACGTCCAAACGTCGAAAGGAGTTTCGCAACTACTTGTCCCCCACGTCACGGTTTATGCCAATGAACGCGAAGCACAGCAAGCGGCAACCGATGCCGTTGTAACGAGCAATAACAGCGTACTATTCTCTAAAGGGCAAAGTTGGAAAATCGATTTTGCCACGACCGAAGTCCGTCGAGAGCCTTTTGGGCCGGTCATTCGTACGACGGCTCAAATTCAACCTTCGCAAGGCGATGAACGAGTGATTACCGCTCAGGCGGGCGGCGTGGCATTTTTCTCGAACGATCAGGTAGTGGAAGGGAAAGCGGTGAGTGCAGGACAAGCCTTGTTTTCTATCGACGACAGCAGCATGGCCGATAACAATCTTTCGGTGCGTTATGCTGAAGCCGAAAGCGAATACCAACGCGCCAAGGCCGAGTACGATCGAAAAAACGAATTGGTAAAAGAAAACATCGTTTCGCAAAGCGACTGGCTGAAGGCCAAAACGGATTTTACCAATGCTGAAGCGGTATATAACAACTTGAAAAAAAACTTTACAGCGGGCAAACAAGCGATCCTTTCGCCTATTAGCGGGTTCATTACCAGCGTATTGGTGCGCAACGGAGAATATGTCGAAGCGGGACAGCCCGTTTTGGTGGTGTCGCAAAACCGCAAGCTGCTGATAAAAGCCGAATTGCAACCTAAATATTTCGATCGGTTAAGTCATATTGTATCGGCGAATATCCGATTGTTGAACACGGACCGCACCTATACGCTCGAAGAGTTAGACGGCCGCGTCATTTCATACGGTAAATCGACCCACACGGCCAATCCGCTTATTCCCGTGTTGTTTCAGGTAAATAACAAAGCCGGCCTATTGCCGGGCAGTTTCGTAGAGCTGTTTATTATCACGCGAACCAACCAGCAGGCGATCGCCGTTCCCAACGAATCGATTGTCGAAGAGATGGGCAACTACTTTGTATATGTGCAGTTGACTCCTGAACTTTTCGAGAAACGGATGATTGAAAAAGGAGCGACCGACGGCATCCGGGTCGAAATAACAAAAGGCATTGCAGAAGGCGAGCGCGTGGTAAGCAAGGGAGCTATATTAGTCAAATTGACGCAAGCTTCTGGATCCTTAGACGCCCACGCAGGGCATGCGCATTAGAACTGTTTTGAACGTAAATCAAGTTTCTATTTTTCGAACAAGCGGAGCCGATTCGACCGTTACGTTGGTCGGATCCAAGTCCAGAATCTGCGTATCAGAAGTGACAAATCGTTTAATAGAGGTGTAAATGAGCAAGATGGCTCTTTTAAAGAAAGGCAGACACAAGTTGTTGCGCATAATGCGTTCTACAACTACATATCGAAAATCGCCTCGTATATGATTTTCACGCAAGGAAGGATAACGGCTTAATAAATCGACCTCCCCGTTTTCTTCCATTTTATCGACGATTTTTCGCAAATAATCATCCACGTGAAATCCCAACTTAAAACCAGAAGTAATATCAATGCGGAAAATTTTTTCTTTAACGAAAGTGGTTACCTGGTAATCGAATACATAAGGTTCGTCGCTGCGCAGTAAATAGACGAACCAATAGGTATCCGCTCTTTTGGGTTGCCGATTGATGAGCGAATAAATAATTTTACTTTCAATATCCGTTTTGTATTTCGCTCGAGTGACATAAACCAAGTGTGTGGCATATTTGGGAACTTGTATGTCGCAACTCAATTGATTCAGTACCGGAATTATCGGAGCAATCTTTTCGTAGGTTATGCACCGGTTTTTAATGCGGCGGCCATTGTACCAAATATACATGATAAAAAATATGAAACCTGCGATCAAGATAGTGATAAATCCGCCGTGAGTAAATTTCATACTGTTTGCCACCAAAAAACCGGTTTCTATAAACAAGAAGCACAAGGTAATTGGAATCGATCGCCATAGCTTTATTTCTTTTACCTGCATATATAAAAATAAAAGAAGAGTAGTCATCAGCATGGTGATGGAGATCGAAAGTCCGTAGGCCGCTTCCATATCGGAAGAAGATTTGAATATATAGATAATCAATATGCAGAGGATCATCAAGATATAATTAATTCCGGGGATAAACATTTGACCTTTGAATTCGGTCGGATATTTAATTTTAATGTTAGGCCATAATTTTAACGAGATGGCTTCGGTGATTACCGTAAAAGATCCGCTGATTAACGCCTGACTGGCAATGATGGCCGCGAAAGTCGCCATCAGTACTCCCGGAAGAGCAAACCAAGAGGGAATGATTTCGAAAAAAGGATTCACATTGGGAACGATTCTACCCGGGTGAGTAATGATCCAAGCCCCTTGTCCCAAATAATTCAATATCAAAGTAATCTTTACAAAAATCCACGAAACCTGAATATTGTGCAGTCCACAATGACCTAAGTCGGAATACAACGCTTCAGCCCCGGTGGTA
The DNA here is from genome assembly GCA_009783445.1 of Candidatus Azobacteroides sp. Classification (GTDB taxonomy): domain Bacteria; phylum Bacteroidota; class Bacteroidia; order Bacteroidales; family Azobacteroidaceae; genus Azobacteroides. The sequence goes on from WRFY01000068.1 coordinate 11,686, forward strand.
CAGAGAAAAATAGCTCCCAAAATAATCAATATCTGAGGCGACGATTTCAAAAAAAGGATCGCATAGATTGGATTGAAAGCTTTTGCAATGGGCAAATATTCTACAAAACGGCTCAATCCAAAAGTTCCCAACATGACAAACCATCCCAACATAACTGCGCCGAAAAACCGCCCCAACGAAGCTGTTCCAAAAGGCTGCAAAGCAAACAATACGAGAATTACTCCAATGGCTATGGGTACAATCGGAGTAGACGAATAGACATTGTGCAACCCTTCGATAGCCGAAATAACGGTAATAGAAGGGGTAATCACTCCGTCGGCCAGTAAAGTTGCGGCGCCGATAGCCGCAATAACATACGCCCATCGGTATTTTTTTCGAACGAGAGCAAACAAGGAGAGAATTCCTCCTTCTCCTTCATTATCGGCATGAAGTGTAATCAGTATATATTTGACAGAAGTTTGCAGAGTTAGCGTCCAGATCACGCAGGAAACAGCGCCGATGATGTACTCGGGATGATTATGCGGAAGAGCATTCAGTACCGCTTTCATCACATAGAGAGGAGAAGTTCCAATATCGCCGTAAACAATACCAATAGCGATAATAATTCCCATTACCCGGAAAGTAGGCCTGTGTAAATGAGCCTCAGAAAGATTATTTTTCATTAAAAAATAGCTAAAAATCGGGCGCAAAAATAATCAAATTTTTATCGTTTGAACATAAAAGCGCATTTTTTTTGATTACAAGAGTAAGAAGGAATAGGATCGAACGCGGTTGAATTCCCGAAAACCTTCCTCCTGTGAAGATGTACAAAAATATTTGATTAATTGAAAATAACATTGTTACTTTGCAAAAATCATCCAACAAGGACATAAAAACGAAAAAGTATGGCAAATCAAGCATATTTGACAAGAATTTCTGGGAAAAAATCAGAGACCTTATTTGAGGCAAACAATAACCTGCCTATTTTTTGGCTAACTTTTCTGGATGCAGATAGTATAGAACAACTTAGAAAAAGAATTGCTAACAATGAGAATCCTGAGGAAGCGCTCAGAATAAAAATTCCGAAACAAACATTCATAAAAAACGCAAACAAAGGAAAAGAATATTTTAAGGAAATCTATAAAGAAAGAGAATGTTTATACCTCGATTTTGTAAAATACTTAGATGACAAGTTCAAGGAAAACGATGTATTGGAGTTGGACATCGTTGAAATGATCAATTTCTATGAAAACGCTGATGATTTATTAGAGGACATAAACAATGCCGTTGAAGATATACGCGATTTATTCTATATTCAACAAAATGGTTTTGAACCTATTGAGGAGAGCGTTAACAGTTTTGTCGGCAATGATGATTTTTTAGGAGGACAATTCAGAAATTATTCGGCTGTTTATTTGGAATGTTGGGAAAGAGAAGAAACAGCAAGAGAATTATATAAAAAACAATTAGCGGAACAACAATTAAAAAAACAGCGACAAAGAAAAAAAGAGAGCGTTTTTTTGTGTCTCTTTGGAATTATTTTTGCCTGCGCAGGAATTTTTGGAATGATCAAAGACCCCAGCGGTTGGCGCATAGGAATAGGGACAATAGTTTTTGGCGGACTTGCTATAGGAGTGGGGATTTTACATTTTAAAAATATAATATGAAGCGGCAACAAACAAGCGGACGTTGCGTATTGGACAATTTGTAAAATCAAGGAAAGACGGCCCGCTTGTTGGCAAGGATGAGTAAATTGCGAAAAGAAGAAACGATCATCAAAAAACATCAAAAGCAATGAACACAGCAAATTTTATCTTGCGGGAATGGCAGATTTCCGACGTAATTTCGCTTGCCGAAAATGCGGATAACATCAATATTTGGAACAATGTGCGCGACTCTTTTCCCTATCCCTATTCCGCAAAAGATGCAGAAGAATTTATAACGACGGCTTCCGCCAAGTCCAAGCCTGCAACCGATTTGGCTGTTGTTGTTGACGGGAAGGCAGTCGGCAGTATCGGAATTGTCCCGCAGCCGGACGTAGAACGGTTCAACGCGGAAATAGGTTATTTTATCGGCGAAAAATACTGGAACAGAGGCATTATAAGTAATGCTGTCAAAGAGATGATTGCATACGCGTTTGCTAATTTCCCATTGCAAAAACTTTACGCATCCGTTTTCGACTTTAACCTTGCTTCGCAAAAAGTGTTGCATAAAGCAGGTTTCGAGCGCGAAGCCATATTGAAATTGGGTGCGGTAAAAAACGGCAGATTCATTGATTTACATTATTATAGTTTACTGAAAAGCCAATGGCGCAAAAGCGTAAAAATCAGACTTTTGCATGACGATGAACTGTTGGTTTTGGAGGATTTGCTATACGAAGCCATTTTCCTGCCCGAAAGAGCAGAGCCGCCTTCTCGCGATATTATCAAAGTACCTGAAATTAACAATTATATCCGAGATTTCGGAAAGAAAAAGGAAGATCAGTGTCTTGTCGCTGAGTTGAACGGCAAAATTATCGGCGGCGTGTGGGTACGTATTTTAGCGGATGAAATCAAAGGTTATGGCCATGTTGATGCCGAAACGCCCGAATTTGCTATTTCGATTTTTAAGGAGTACCGCAAGTTAGGAATAGGATCAATGTTGATGAAAGAAATGATTAAACTTTTGAAAGATAAAGGGTATGCAAAAACTTCGTTGAGCGTTCAAAAAAAGAATTATGCAGCAAAAATGTACCAAAAACTTGGTTTTGAAATTATCCGCGAAAACGAAGAAGATTATATTATGGTATTGAAATTAAAGTAATAAAAAAGAATTATCATGCATATAAAAGATGATTACGCCCATGGCCTTATTAGCGAAAAACATTTACTGAAAATTATTGTGAATACTTGTATGTTTATAGAACGAGAAATAGAACGTTAATAACGCTATGAAAGAGCTTTTAATTGAAAAAATTGGTCATTCGGAAATAAACGAAGTTGCCGGAATTCTGACGGATGCTTTTAAAACAAATCCAGCCTATTCGATTATTTTTAAAAATAAAAACCGGTCGGAAGAAGGTCTGTTATGGTTGTTTAAAGCAAGTCTTACGCTCAATAATTATAAGCAGATTTTGACGCGTGTGATCAAGGAAAAAGATACGGGAAAAATAATCGGTACATTTACCCTGATACCCCCCGGAGTAAAAAACGGAATCGCTATCTATTCTAAAATCGGAATACCCTGTTTTATTTCAAAATTCGGATTAAAGTCATTCGTTCGAATACTCGGCTTAGACGATTGCAACAAGTCATCGCTTACCAAATCAATGGAAACTTCCGAATATTATTATTTGTCTATGGTCGTAGTCCGAAAAGAATACAGAGGTATGGGGATAGGTTCTTATGCAATACAATACATTATTCAAGAACTTATTTCTTCAAATCCTGTCTGTGGTTTAATTGGTTTGACAACGCAGCTTCCCGAAAATGTAACATTTTATTCCCGATTGGGTTTTGAAAAACTCGATGAAGGATTCATTGATTTCAAAGGAGACCGATATTATAATTACAATATGAAATTAAACATACCGAGTAATCCATTGAAAAGATAGAAAGAAAAGTTGTATTTTTGCAAAAAAGTCTAAGATGAAAACGATACATAAAATAATCAACGGAGACAGCCGTCAAATGAGTGAACTGCAAGACCATTCCGTTCATTTGATTGTCACATCTCCGCCCTATTGGCAACTGAAAGATTACGGAACAGAAAATCAAATCGGCTTTAACGACAGTTATGAAAGTTACATCAACAACTTGAATTTGGTTTGGTCGGAATGTTTTCGCGTATTGCATGACGGTTGTCGTTTATGTATCAATATCGGCGACCAATTTGCGCGTTCCGTTTATTATGGGCGATACAAAGTAATTCCGATTCATTCCGAAATTATAAAATTCTGTGAAACAATCGGGTTTGATTTTATGGGACAAATTATATGGCAAAAACAAACTACTATGAATACTTCGGGCGGCGGCGCTGTAATGGGCAGTTTCCCTCACCCGCGAAACGGCATTGTGAAATTGGATTTTGAATATATTCTACTATTCAAAAAACAGGGAAAAGCGTCGAAAGCAACGCCGGAACAAAAAGAAAATTCCGTGATGACCAACGAAGATAGGTTATGAAATTAATCCCGAATTTATTCCGATTATAAAAGAAAAAATCGGCGGGAACGATGCCTTTATGCAGGTTGAGAAAGAAATAATTAAACAAGCTGAAATCACGATTGATTTTGAAGAAAAGATAAAAAAACTCCCTTACCGATTTGTAGATGCACATAAATTGGACAAAAAATTGATGTCAAAGAATTACAATACGGCTCAAAAATAGATATTGAAAGCAACGGACAACGCGAAGAATATTTTACCGTATATCCTTCTTCGGCATACAGTATTATAAAAGGCATACGTAGTTTCTCCTTCTGATTTTAAAATTTATTTCAATTAAAAACGAACTCATCAAAAGTATATTGCGCAAATTATCCATTAGGCGAATAAATAAATGTAAATTCACAGATAACTTGAGTTTTTTTTATAATTTTGCACGCAAAATTTTCTTTAAAAAAATGAAAAACAATCGGTACGAACTGAATAAAAACTTAGCTCAGATGCTGAAAGGAGGCGTAATCATGGACGTTTCCACCCCTGAGCAGGCAAAAATAGCGGAAGCGGCAGGAGCCGCCGCAGTGATGGCTTTGGAAAGAATCCCAGCGGATATTCGCGCGGCGGGGGGCGTTTCACGTATGAGCGATCCTAAGATGATTAAAGAAATACAAGCGGCTGTGAGCATCCCTGTGATGGCAAAAATCAGGATTGGGCATTTCGTGGAAGCTCAGATTCTGGAAGCGCTGGAAATCGACTATATAGATGAAAGTGAAGTACTTACTCCAGCTGACGATAAATATCATGTCAATAAAACCAAATTCAAAGTTCCTTTTGTCTGCGGAGCAAAAAATCTCGGCGAAGCTTTGCGAAGAATACAGGAAGGCGCAGCCATGATACGCACGAAAGGAGAGCCCGGCACAGGCGACGTGATTCAAGCTGTCAGGCATTTGAGAGCCATGAACGAAGAAATCAGAAGGATACAAAACATGCACGAAGACGAATTGTTTTTTCAGGCAAAGGAACTCCAAGTTCCGTATGAGTTGATAAAACAGGTGCACGAACAAGGAAAACTACCGGTGGTAAATTTTGCCGCAGGAGGCGTTGCCACCCCTGCTGATGCAGCCTTGATGATGCAGCTCGGCGCAGAAGGCGTTTTCGTGGGGTCGGGCATTTTCAAATCGGGATACCCGGAAAAAAGAGCGCAAGCCATTGTGAAAGCCGTCACCAACTACAACAATCCGAAGATTTTGCTGGAGGTTTCCGAAGATTTAGGCGAAGCCATGGTCGGAATCAATGAAGAAGAAATCCATCTCCTGATGGCAGAAAGGGGAATATAAGCTGATGAAAATAGGTGTGTTGGCTCTGCAAGGAGCTTTTATTGAACACAGAAAAAAACTGTTTGAATTAGGCGTAAACTCCTTTGAAATCAGGAATAAAAAAGACTTAACTCAAAATATGGACGGCATTATCCTGCCCGGAGGAGAAAGTACTGCAATAGGAAAACTCCTGCGGGAATTGGATATGCTCGAAGAACTCAAAACGCAGATAGAAAACGGTCTACCTGCCTTCGGAACGTGTGCAGGGCTGATTTTGCTCGCCAAAAAGGTAGAAGGCGCACAGCCTCTGTTAGGGATTATGGATATTTCCGTAAAGCGGAATGCATACGGACGGCAGCTTGGAAGTTTCTTTACCGAAGCGGATTTTAAGGGCTTGGGCAAAGTCCCAATGACATTTATCCGTGCGCCGTACATCACGCGGGCAGGTTCTTCTGTTACTGTCTTGTCAGAAGTGGAAGGACGAATTGCGGCAGCAGAAGAAAAAAATATGCTGGTTACTTCCTATCATCCCGAATTGACCTCTTCTCTCAAAATTCATCAATATTTTTTAGAAAAGTTTTGCGGAAAGTAAAACCAGTCGTTTTTCTGTAGTTGAAATATAATAAACGTCATTAATATTTACTGATAAGTTTTAATATTTATATTTATTCATTTGATTATAAGTATTTTAAATTTATAAATGTGTATTTAT
>WRFY01000069.1 GCA_009783445.1 Candidatus Azobacteroides sp.
CATCATTTACGTTTAATCAATATCCACCTTCTTATTTATCTGACGCTTCATTCGACAGACTTTTGAATAGTAATCACTCGCGTTGTATCGGACAGCATCAGTCCGTCTGCTGTTTCCATTTGCACCACAAATTGTACCTGCAAGGGCAAACCTTCTATTTTTCGGTTAGGCTCCAGCCACATAACTGATTGCCCGAAAGGGGATAAACTCAGCCATTCGTCGATAGAGGTCGGGTATTCTCTACTGGAATAGCCGTACACTAAACGTTCTGTTGGAGCGGATACAATAACGGGCGGCTTAAAGGCTATAATAGTAAAAAAATCATTCAGCGGCTCTCCGGCGGTTTTTCCAAACAATGGAGTATTCAAAGCGCTGATATTTAGCAATTTTATTTCTGTGGTGCGGTATTCTACATATATCATAGTCATATAGTCTTTTCCGCCAACTTCGCCGCTTCGGCTCCATTTCTTGCAATCCAACTCTATTTGTTGTTCAACACTGGGAATCGGATCATCCAAATTGTTCAAAGAAGGAGGATAATAGATGGGCATCGGAGTTGTTGGGTCGTAATCGGGATCATCTTTGATATCCGTTCGCGGATCATAATTAGAACTTAATATCGAAATAAAAAATTGATCCTCAGCTACCCTCTCTGCCTCCAGACCATAATAAGTAAAATATTTCACTCCCTCATAATAACGAAATTGCTTCTCTCCGAAAGTGATAAACACGCTTTTCACTTGTCTGGGTCGGAAGCTAAGAAAATATCCTTCGTTAATTTCATTATTATCTTTACAGGATACCAGTATCACAGCAACAGTAATTAATCCTAAAACATAATTTTTCATTGAATTATTATTTTTTTGCAAAATTAATAATCATTTGTTTTCTCCATTGGTAATCGCTACCATCTCCATTCCATTTATCCTCTATGCCTAAGGTATATCGACCGGCATCAGAATCGCCATTCCATCCCCAATTCATGATCAATCGCTCCATTGTAGTACTCTGCTGTACGGTTTTAGTGGCAGCGGGGGTAGTCGCACGTAAAGGGGAGGAGGGTTTACTGGGATCAACCCACCGATAATATTCAGTATATTGAGTTTGTTGTCTTTCATAACCGTCAACAACCCATGAATGACCTCCTTCATAAGTATACCATAAATCGATTCCCAGAATGCCGTGACTATTTCGCTTGGCATCGGCCCGCATAATGACAGGCATATTGTTGGTCAAACTGGTCATTACGCTGGAAGAGTTATAGTCCGTATAGTTGCATTTTATCCCCTGATTGGAGAAAAAGCCGACAAGGTCTTCGCTTTTAGCGCCAGAAGCGTCTTTTGAGTAATCCATGCCGATCTGCATCCCAATATAACCCATTAAAATGGCTACCCGATCTGTTGATGTTCCATTCTTACTCTTTGCCATTAGATCCCATGTAGTGGTCGTGGCATTGCTGAATCCAAACGCATAATTTTTATTGCCGCTGCCGACAGAATATCCCGTACAGTATCCCGCAGAATACATGGAGGCAGGAACTCCCAATTTGTAGTGCAGATAATAGAGCATTTGGGCTCCCGCCACTGCTACGCAACCGGTCGGGCATTTTTTTGTTGAATAGGAATTAATCGCAGGCACGCAAGTATTCCACGGATCCCATTGTCCCCATTTGGCAGCAAGCAAGGGGCCTTTTGTTGCAAGAGAAATTGTTACCGTCATATCATAGAGTTCCCAATATGGTCCATTCGCATTAGCAGCAGGCGTGACCAGGCTAGTTGGATCGGGACTCTTCTCAAGAGCCGCGATACGCAGTTGGGATTGAGAATTAACTTGGTATGCTTCGTATTCTTCGATTTTCTTCCAGAGGATGTAATTTTCTGACAGCGTATCCGAAGCTGCTGTTGTTCGGCATTTTAAAGCATAAATCTGTTCGGCTAAATCGTCCGTCCAGATTCCGACGCCCGGATTCGCAGCTTTCAAGTCAAAACTGCCTTCATCGCTATACGCTAAAATATTCGAAGTCCGTTTATCCCCCGAAATGACCAGCCAGCCTTTATTGTCTTGATAATTAACAATGTACAGGAGCGTGTCTTTTTGATAGACAATAGGCTGAATTTTCAATACCTCTTTTTTCTGATCTTCCTCCTGATCTTTATTCAGAATGTCCACCAAACAGCGTGCGCTATTGAGGCTTACGTTAAACGTCGGATCTGAAACCGAATTTTCTGCTTTTTCCTTATCCGCATTAGAACTAAAATCTTCTTCAAAATCCAATTGATTGCAACTGTAAAAAACTAACCCAAACCATAGGGTTCCTAACCACAAAAGCCTTTTTTTATTCATTTTTGTATTCTATTTAATTAAATTATGCTGCAAAGTAAACATATTATGAGTGATTCTGCAATAGCAAAAAGCGGATGAACAGATTTTTTCTCGAATTAAAAAAATTAAATAACTGTCAACAAGTGATTTAAAAATTCTACAAACTGATTTTATTTTCATTTTTTTCAAAAAAGATAGAAAATTATAAGCTGATTGATCTAATTTTACTGAAATTAACGGCATAAATAGACCATTTCATAAGCATCCAGAATTCGGACCCCTATGACTATAAATCAAAAAAGTAAACAATAGCGTAGGCAAAACTAATTTATTAAAACCTTATCTTTCAAAGTTCCCTCAGTAGCGCTATAAAAAAACCGATTTTTTTGTTTTTTAACATCCAACAACCGCCATTCTCTATTTTAATATGCTAAATTTGTCTTCAATATTTTTTTATTTTAACTACAAACAGATATGAAACGTCGTGATTTTCTAAAAGCGTCTGCTATGGCCGGCATGGCAGTATTGACTTTCGACAAATTGTTTGCTGCAACTCAGGCTGAAAAACTAACGGTAGAAAGCGCTCCGGATTTAGTTGCTGTAATGGGAGGCGAGCCGGCTCAATTACTTCAACGAGCTTTGACTGAAATGGGGGGAATTGGGAAATATGTGAAAAAGGGACAAAGTGTAGTGGTTAAACCCAATATCGGCTGGGATAAAAAACCAGATTTTGCCGCCAATACCAATCCCGATTTGGTGGCAGAATTAGTGAAACAATGTTTTCAGGCCGGCGCCAAAAAAGTAACCATTTTTGATCATACCTGCGACAATTGGCAAAGGTGTTATACCAGTTCAGGCATTGAATCGGCAGCTAAAGCGGGAGGCGCCGTCATGCTTCCGGGAAACGATGAAGTGTATTACAAAGAAGTCAAGATTCCGAGAGGCGTGAATTTGAAATCTGCTAAAATTCACCAGGCGCTGTTGGAGGCCGACGTATGGTTTAACGTTCCTGTATTGAAAAATCATGGAGGAGCGAAAATGTCTATCGCCATGAAAAATTACATGGGAATTGTATGGGATCGTACCTATTTTCATGCCAACGATTTGCAACAATGTATTGCCGACTGTTGCACATGGGAAAAGAAACCGGCGCTAAACATCATCGACGCTTACCGTTGCATCCATCAAAACGGACCGCAAGGACGTTCGATTACCGACACAGCCTTGCTGAAAACGATTATTGTTTCGCCGAATATTGTAGCCGCCGATACCGCCGCCATCGGTTTATTTAATCAAGTGGAAAAAATGGATATCAACGAAGTGGGACATATTGCCAAAGGCGAAAAATTGAAATTGGGTACGCAACAACTCAATAAACTGAATATTAAACGAATAAAATTATAAACAAATCGGATATTTTCTCTGGATATACTTATGAAACTGCATTTATTGAAAACAATTCGTCTGTTTTTTGCTCTTGTATTTTTTCTTACGATCACTTTTTTCTTTTGCGATTTTGCAGGCTTATTTCCTCGTTCAATTTCTAATTTGATGAGAATTCAGTTTGTGCCGGCTCTTCTGACCGGAAGTATCAGCATTTTGATCGCATTGGTTTTGCTGACTTTTTTGATGGGAAGGATTTACTGTTCGATTATTTGTCCGATGGGCGTTTTTCAGGACATTATTGCATGGTTTGCGCAAAGGAGCCAAAAGAAAAAACATCGGTATCGCTACAGAAAATCTGTTCCTATCTTACGATATACTTTATTGGCTATTTTTGCGCTTTCCTTGATTTTACATGCATTTCCATTCCTGACATTTCCAGCGCTTTTGCTGGATCCATACAGCAATTATGGACGGATAGGAGTGAGCATTTTCCGTCCCATCGTAGTCGAAGGAAATAATCTGTTGAACTGGTTTGCCATGAAATTCAACAGCTACCATTTTTACCAGGTAACTCTGCACACGGTAGAAATCTCGTCTTTCCTTCTTGCGTTGGCTGTTTTGTTGACAGTAGGAATTATGGCTTGGCGAAAAGGCCGGTTGTTTTGCAATACCATCTGTCCGGTAGGTTCGCTGCTGGGATTGATTTCCAGAGGAGCTCTTTTCCGCATGGTGATTGATCCATCCAAATGCAACCACTGTGGAATGTGCGAAAGAAGTTGCAAATCTGAATGTATCAACAGCAAGGAACGCGCGATTGATTTTTCGCGTTGCGTAACTTGTTTCAATTGTCTGGGTCAATGCCGGAAAGAACAAGCGATGAGTTTCGGATGGCGAAACAAATTTGCCGGATCGAAAGAAAAAGAATCGGTAAAAACGGCTCCTGTCAATTCGAGCCGCCGCACTTTTTTGACGACCAGCGCCGCCATTACGGCCTCTATTCCTTTCTTTCCTGCATGGGCTACAGCAGGTAAAACGGTAGATATTACTAAACTGACGCCGATTACGCCTCCGGGGTCCAAAAGTTTGGAACATTTCAAATCGCATTGTACAGCCTGTCATTTGTGCGTTACGCATTGTCCGCAACAGGTTCTGAAACCGGCAGGATTCAATTTCGGATTGGGCTATGCCTTTAAGCCGAGGATGGTTTATTATGAGATGGCTTTTTGCAATTACCATTGTACTATCTGTTCGAATATTTGTCCGAATGGAGCCATTCAAAAATTAACTGTAGACGAGAAGAGGGTCACTCAAATAGGCATTGCCCAATTTGAACAAAGCCGTTGCATTGTGGCCACAGAACATACCTCTTGCGGAGCCTGTTCAGAGCATTGTCCCGTTCAAGCCGTCAGGATGGAACCCTACCTCAACGGGTTGACTTTACCCCATGTCTATCCCGAATTTTGCATCGGTTGCGGAGGGTGCGAATCGATTTGTCCGGCACGTCCCGTCAAAGCAATCAATGTGTTGGCAAATGCGGTACATCGCAAGGCTCAACTTCCCAAAGAGGAAAAAACAGATCCGACAAAGCCGGAAAAAATTGATTTCGGATTTTAGGGGAATAATTAGAAAAATTAAAATTGAACCACGCAGCAATGATTTCGTTTTTGGAAGCTTTATCCCTTGTCGAAGAAAAAATAAAGGCGATCAATTATCCGCGGCATCCTCAACGGCTTTATCAGCCGATTGCTTATCTGCTGGCGATGAAAGGAAAGAAAATACGTCCGGTACTGACCTTGCTGGCTTGCAACTTGTATCAAACAGAAATAAGCGATGCTATTCCTGTCGCTTTAGCATGGGAAATTTTCCATAATTTCACATTGATGCACGACGATGTGATGGATAAGGCTGACGTCCGGAGGGGACAAGCCACCGTTCATAAAAAATGGAACGAAAATACAGCGATTCTCTCCGGCGACTCCATGCTCATCCTTGCTTACCGCTACATCGCGCAATCGCCGGCAGGCCATTTGAAGGAATTGCTGGATTTGTTTTCTCTTACTGCTTCCGAAATTTGCGAAGGGCAAGAATACGATATGCAATTCGAAGAACGATTAGATGTAAGCGAGGAAGAATACATGCACATGATTCGTCTCAAAACAGCGGTATTGCTCGGCGCTTGCCTGAAATCGGGAGCTATGGTTGGAGGAGCTGGAAAAGAAGATCAAAACCGTTTGTATGAGTTCGGAATTCATTTGGGAATTGCTTTCCAGATACAGGACGATCTTTTGGACGTGTATGGCGATCCTGTCTTGTTCGGAAAAAAAACGGGAGGAGATATCGTCTGCAACAAAAAAACGTATTTATTGGTCAATGCCTTGAATACGAAAAACGAAAACGAGAGAAAGAAACTGCTCTGGTGGCTGACTATCAACGATCGACCGGAAGAAAAAATAGAGGCGGTCACCGCATTGTACAACACTTTATGTCTTAGAGAGAAAGCGCAGCAAACGATGGAAAAATCCTATCAAAAAGCGATGCAGGCATTGGAACTCGTGGAGATTGCGGACGACAAAAAACTTATTTTGAAGAATTTGGCGGAAGAATTGCTGAACAGAAAGCTATAAGGATGGAATTGATTGATACGCATACCCATATTTTTGCTCCTGAATTCGATTCCGATATCGAAAACGTAATCCAAAGAGCCTGCAACGAAGGAATAATTGCTCTATGCCTGCCCAATATTGACTTGGAATCCATCTCCCGTTTAAATGCTTTATGCAGCCGTTATCCGAAAATTTGCTTTCCCATGATGGGTTTGCATCCGACCAGCATAGGAGTCCGCTATCTGCAAGATTTGAAAGTTATCCGCAAAGAATTGGAAAAAGGAAAATACAAAGCCATTGGCGAAATCGGAATCGACCTCTATTGGGATAAAACATACCAAAAAGAACAAATAGAAGCTTTTGAAGAACAGTTGCGTTGGAGCATCGAGTACGATTTACCCGTTTCCATTCATTCGCGGGAAGCTTTTCCGCAAGTTCTCGAAAGCATACATAAAATAAACGCCTCTCGCTTGCGCGGGGTATTCCATAGTTTCGGAGGGAGTCGCGATGAGCTGGAAGAAACGTTGCAATGTTCCCGCTTTATGTTTGGAATCAATGGAATCGTTACTTACAAAAAAGCGTCCTTTTGCGACTATTTGCCTCTCGCACCTATTGACCGGATTTTGCTCGAGACCGATGCTCCTTATCTTTCGCCTGTTCCTTTCAGGGGAAAAAGAAACGAACCCGCCTATCTGATTCCTATACTCCGTAAAGTGGCGGAAATATATGGACTTTCGTTGGAAACCGTTGCAGAAAAAACAACCGAAAATGCCCGCCGATTGTTTGGAATTGCTCTCTGAAAAATGGACAAACGTTCTCACCCCCCCAAGCATCGAAGTAAATGTTCTCTCACTCTACTTGGTATACAAATACGGAGGAATATGTCGTCGATTGAGTCCCGTCGTTCACGTTGAGGCTCAATTCTCCTTGTACAGGCGTATATTCCAAGGTATAAACTTCATTGTCTCCTTTCACAAAATAGTCCCAATCTCCCTCTTGTACCACAGCAATTCGGTAATTTTCGGGTACAATAAAAGAAAAACGATACTTATTGCCCGATGTCAGATGTCCTGTTAACGGCATCTCATTTGCTTTTAGCAATCCAGCGAAAGGATAAATATCCGGAAATTTGTCTTTATTTTCAGTTTTTCGGAAATGCGCCAACAGTGATTCTCCGCTCAATCCGATCACTTCGACATTAGGAAATATAACTGGAAATGTTCGGAATTCATCTTCCGTAAGCAGCGCCGTATTTTGGATCAATTGATATTTTTCTTCTTTAGGGAAATGACTCAATGCAAACAAAGATGGATTCGTATCGAACCAATAGGAAGCAATTTGCCTCACAAAAACGCCATTTTTGTTAATAAATCCAGCTCCCCAAGTGACGTCAACCAAAATAGAATGAGAATCGCTTATTTTTACGACATTCCAAACATGATTTCCCAGCGGATCTCCTTTTTTGAAGCCAAAACCGCGCGAAAAGCCCTCAATGGTCACAACATCCAAATCGGCTATTTGGCAAAATTTTTTGAAAAGAGATGCATAACCTAAACATGTTCCGCTTCGATACACGAATGTTTCGTCCGCATCCCGCACTGAAGAAGTAATATCGTACACAATATTGCCCGCTATCCATATATAAATGGCCCGTGCTTTTTCGTAAGGCGTTTTCGATTTTCTAATAATTTGCGATACAAGTCGTTGATAATTATTGGGTTTTCGATCCATCAGATTTAAACTCAAGACGTAATCATCTATTTCCTTGTAATTAACGCTATCTTTTGGGGGAACTAAATATTTTCTATAAAACCCTTCCTCTGCATTGTATTTTTCAGTTATTGCCGTCTGGTCTTTCACTGTAATGGTATTTTCTTGAACATTACCCATACCTTCCGTCATTCTGGTCAACAGGTTTCTCAGTCCTGTAATTTGATCTACACATTTAGAGAGCGCTATTTTTAAATCAATTTGATTGCTTCTTAAATCGCTTATAGTATTTTTTAACTCTATAATTTTTAATTCTTGTTGCTTATTCGCATTCTTCATATCCACTATATACTTACTTATACTATCCAAAGTCTCCGAAGGAATACTCACTTTATTATTAATTTTTTCCGCACGGGCGTAAGAGAGGATAGTAAAAGTTACTACCAACAGGGTTAAGACTTTTTTCCACATAATAAACATTAATTAATACATAAATTTCAATAAATCTATTTTTCTTGAGAAATTTTTTTGATAAAACATTCACGACAGACTCTAATTTATTATATACGAAAAGTGTACCACAATATTGATTTTTGAGAATAAAATTTTAAAAAATCCTTATCGTTGATTTTATTGCGAATATAACAAAGATAGTCGGAACAGCATTTTCTTTGGAAAATAATTGGACAGAACGCCCCGACAGCGTAAATTAACAAAATCTTAACAAGAAAAAGAGAACCATCCCGTTTTTCTATTTTATTTTTGTGTGAGAAAAGGTTTTATGAAAGAGAGGATATTTAAGACAGCCTTGTTTTGCGCGGCGGCGGTAGTTTTGTTGTTGATCGCAGGAATGCTTTATACGCTGATTCTCCAGTCATTGCCGGTTTTTCGACATTCGGGAGTAATTCAATTCATTATTTCTCAAGAATGGAATCCGGAAAAAGAGGG
The DNA here is from genome assembly GCA_009783445.1 of Candidatus Azobacteroides sp. Taxonomy (GTDB): domain Bacteria; phylum Bacteroidota; class Bacteroidia; order Bacteroidales; family Azobacteroidaceae; genus Azobacteroides. The sequence goes on from WRFY01000069.1 coordinate 8,970, forward strand.
AGGAACGTATGGAGGAGGATTGCTTATTGCAGGAACTTTCCTGACGGCATCGACTGCTCTGCTTGTCTCTATTCCGTTTTCGATTTCGATTGCCTTATTTATCGGCGCCTATTACAAGGAAAAACCTATAGCCTATTGGGTCATGACTATCATCGACATTTGCGGAAGAATTCCCAGCATCATTTTCGGAATATGGGGTTACTTTACCTTGCGCCCATTGTTTATGTTGTTGAACATAGGCGATGACGGATTCAGCATCCTTTTGGCTGCCTTGGTTTTGGCTTTGATGCTGATCCCTTATAGCTCGGCAGTGACGGCATACTTTATCCGTCGAACGCCTCAAAGCATCCAGGAAGGAGCGTACTGCTTGGGGGCTACGCACACGGAAGTCGTCTGGAAAATATGCCTTCCATACGCCAAAAAAGGAATTATTGCCGCTTTTATTCTGTCGCTGGGAAAGGCCTTGGGCGAAACCATCATTGTGGCCATCCTGATTGGAAACAATTATTTGATTCCTTCACAAATCACTCGCAGCGGAAGTTCGATCACGAATATGATCCTTCGCCGGTTTGGAACAACCCATGAACTGGAAATGAGCGCTCTGTTTGCTCTCGCCTTATTGCTGTTTCTGTTTACATTCGGCATGAATTTGATTGCAAGACGTTTAATCAGGAGGGCTACAGCATGAAATCGCGCCAAACCTACCGTATTTGGATCAATCGAATCTGTTCGGGACTTGTTTGTTTGTTCTGTTTGCTGGCTTTGGTTCCTTTTTTTGCGGTCGTATGGAGTCTGCTTTCGCATGGACTTGAATTATTCCATACGAACTTGTTCGATCAGCTGTTTCTTAATTATTCAGACGAAATGGTCAGGCAAGTGGAAGAAACAAGCGTTTCTGCAAATATTCTTTACGGAATGGGCGGAAGCCTTTTGATTGTGATCATTGGCCTGATTCCGGCGGTTCCTTTGGGAATTTTGTTTACCTTGTATGTTTTCGAGAACAGATTTCATGGATTTGCATCCCTTATTTATTACCTTGGCGCTTCTATTTCGGGAATACCATCCGTCATTATTGGAATGATTGCTTATCTATGGATTGTCGAACCGTTGAATGGCTTTCCGGCTTTAGCGGGAGGTCTTTCGTTGTCGATTATGATGTTGCCCATAATCAGTCATTATACTTTGCACGTGTTGAATATATTGCCGGTCGGCTTAAAAGAAAGCGCGATGGCGCTGGGCGCTTCCTATACCGACACGATGCTTCGGATTGTTTTGCCATCGATGAAAAACGGATTGTTCGCAGGCATTCTTATGACCGTTTCCCGAATGATCGCACAATCGGTTCCTTTGATTATAATCGTGATGGGAACTTCGGCCATTCAAGGGGATAAAAGCCTTTCTCATGCAGCTTTGCCTGTATTGATCTGGAATTTTTTCAACTGTCCGGATATGATTCACCGGATGTGGGCAGCCTCTTTGACGCTTTTTTTGATGGTTCTTGTTTTAACCGTTTTCGCGAAGTGCATGAGTTATCCATTGCAAAATAAAAAGAGAATTAGTTTATGAATAGTGAATATATATTGGAATTGAAGGACTTAAGCGTATCGTATTCTCCTGATAAATACGCGGTGAAAAAAGTGTCGGCTTCGATAGCACCGAATATTGTGACGTCCATCATCGGGCCATCGGGTTGCGGAAAGACTACATTGTTGCGTTCTATCAACCGTTTACACGAATTATATCCTTCTACTCAAGTGCGAGGAGAAATTTTGTTGAAAGGAGAAAACATTCAAAAGCTGCCTTCGGTTGAAGTGCGGAGAAGAATCGGGATGGTCTTTCAACAGCCGAATGTTTTTCCTCAAATGAGTATTTTTGAGAATGTAATATCGGGGTATCAATTGAACTATATCGTTCTTTCTAAGCAAGATAAAATGAATGTAGTAGAAGAAAGCCTTGTAGCTGCGGCTTTGTGGGAAGAAGTCAAGGATATTCTTTACAAAAAGCCGACGACGCTTTCCATCGAGCAGCAACAATGTTTGTGTATTGCCCGAGCGATCGCACTGAAACCGGAAATTCTGTTGATGGACAATTTTACTTTTTCTCTCGATTCGGAACGTACCGATCGGATGGAAGAATTGATTTATCAAATGAAGGAAGAGCAAACCATTATTGTGACTACCCAGAATCTTTCTCATGCGGCAAGGATTTCCGATTATACGATTTTTATGGAAGAAGGCCGACTGATTGAGTTTGGAGTCACTTCCAATATTTTCCTGAAGCCGGCAAATAAACGGACGGAGCAATACATCACCAATCAAATGCAATAATTTTTATGGCTTTCATCAAAAAAATGCAATACGAACAGTTAAACAACGATTTTGAAACAATGTCTACCATGATATTGAGTCAGTTTACTTTGGTTGAATTTTTATTGAACAAGGGATGGCAGGAAAATATCTACGAACAGGTTGCAGAAAATGAAACCATCTTAGATCGGATGGAAGTGACGATTATGAAAAAATTACAGGAAATGTTTTTGTTTTTTTCGCCCAAGGCGAAGGAATTGCGCAAAATAATTTCTTGCCACGAATCTATTTTGTCGTTGGAACAGATAGGCGATTTGTTGATGGATTTTGTAGAACATTTGCAAAAAACAGATTTGCACTCTCCTGACTGCAAAGAAATGGCTTCTATTTTGAGGCAAATGTTCGATTGTTTGAAACAAATGATTCATGCAGTAACGTTTTCTTTTTTTACGGAAGATAAAGAGCAAGCGTATCAAATCATAGAAAAAGAAAATAATGTTAAAAAATTTTCTTGTGAATTAACCGATAACATCATTGCCGATTTTCAAGAAATGCCTTTGAGCGGTAGAAAATTGCAAAGCCTTATTCATTTGCATACGATGGCTTATATTTTGGAAAAAGTTCGAACGAATGCCGTTCTTATTGCCAAGTCGACCGTTTTTGCCATTGAAGGAATTGACGTAAGACATTGATGTTTTGAAAAATATCTATATGAATATGAACCAGATCAAATTGTTGATAGTAGACGATGAGGAAGATATTCTTGAAATACTCCGATTTAATCTGGAAAATGAAGGTTTCCAGATTGATACGGCTTCGTCCGGAGAAGAAGCGTTGGAAATGCTTTCGCCAGAACATAAATTAATTTTACTGGATGTGATGTTGGATGGCATTTCCGGTTTTCGCGTAGCCGAAAAATTAAGAAAAGAGAATATTCAGACGCCGATTATTTTTTTAACGGCTAAGGGAAGCGAAAACGATTTATTGACCGGTTTTTCGGTGGGAGCAGACGATTATATTTCCAAACCTTTTTCTATCAAGGAAGTAATAGCCCGAATCAAAGCCATTACGCGGAGGGAATACGAGACGATTCCGGCGATTCGGAAAGAACAGGAAATCATCACGATCGGCGATTTGAAGCTTTATTTGGTTTCCAAGCGGATCGAATTGAAAAACAAGAATATTATTCTTACTAAAAAAGAATTCGAAATATTGAGTCTTCTGATACAAAATCCTCAACGGTTTTTTACCCGGGAAGAAATTCTGGAAAGGGTGTGGAAAGACGAGAGTTATGTGTTGGAACGAACGGTGGATGTACATGTCGCCCGATTGCGGAAAAAGTTGAATGGTTACGGCGCCTGCATTACCAACCGTTCGGGTTACGGATATACTTTCAACGATTCAATACGTGTTTTTTTGGAATGAAAATAAAGCGTAAAGGACGTTCGCCGGTCTATGTGTGGGGTATTTTCTCGCTGTTTTTTGCAATCTTGATTGTCGTTTTCTTTCTGAAAAAAGAAACAGAACTCAGAAAGGAAATTGTAGAATCCGATCAGATCATTTATGCGGAAATAGCCAGTCGATATATGATCGAAAATCAATTGAAACCGGAAACGATGGACAGCTTGTCATCCCTTCTACCCTTTTTCCCTGAAAATCTGCACCTTACGATTTTGGACGAAGAAGGCGCTGTGTTGTATGACAACAAATTATTTTCAGAGGAAAGCGAAAAAAACGGAAAAGAAGAAGCGGAAATAAAAAAAGCGCTGGTCTATGGCGAAGAGTGGAAACTCAAAAAGTTTGAAGGTACGGAGTATCGCTTTTTGTATTATGCCGTTTATCGGAGCAATTATGTGATTCGTACGGGACTTCCTTTGACTCCGAATGTAGAAGTTTTCCTGCGGCCAGATTTTGTCTTTATCGGTTTCATCGTTTTCCTTTTTGTTTTGCTTTTTATTCCCTTTTTTCTGACCGCCGCACATTATCGGCGAATCTATAGAAAGCTGATGTATTTCGTATGGTCGTTCCGAAAGGCTCAATCGTCTCCAGAACTCATCCCAATTATGGATAATGAATGGGGCGAAATTCAATCGAATATTCTGGCGATTTACGAACAGATGGAAGAAAGCAAAAGAGAAATATTACAGGAGCGGGAAAAACTATTGAAACATTTTCATTTTGCGGAAGAGGGTATTTCTTTTTTTACATCGTCTTTTGAAAATATTTATACCAATTCGCATTTCATTCATTATTTGAACCGGATATTGAATCAATCCACTTTCGACGTCAAACAACTATTCAAAAGTCCGATTTTTGGCGAATTGGTTTGCTTTCTCGAACGTCCGGAAGGAAAAAATACATTCGTAAGCCAAATTTGCATCGAAGGACGTTGCTTTCAAGTATGCGCTATTTTATTTGACGACAAAAGTTTTGAAATTATCATCCGCGATATTTCCGAAGTGGAAAAAAATAAATTGGATGTGGAAGAAATGACGGGCAATATTGCGCACGAACTTCGGACGCCGGTCGCCAGCGTCTGCGCTTACTTGGAAACCTTGATCGAACATCCGAACCTCAATTCCGAGAAAAGGGAAGAATACACCCGAAGAGCTTATACGCAAATCGTCCGCCTTTCTACCATCATACAAGATTTGGCTTTGCTGTCCAAAACAAGTTTGGCTCCTCAGCTATTCGATCGGGAAGAAGTCGATATTTACGATTTGTTGCAGGAATTATACGAAGTAAATGCCAAAGAATATATCGAAAAAAACAAATGTACAGTGAATCTATTGGTACGCAAGGGAACAATAGTCAAAGGAAACCGTACTTTGCTGTACGCTATTTTCTGGAATTTGACCCACAATTCGTTGAAATATGTGGGAGAAAATAGCGTCATCACGATTCAGAATTACAGGGAGGATCACGATTTTTATTATTTTCTGTTTTCCGACAATGGCAAAGGGATCGACGAACGCCATGTCGACCATATTTTTGAGCGCTTTTACCGCGTAACGGAAGGCCGCACTCGCGGTAAAGGCGGTTCCGGATTGGGTTTATCCATTGTGAAAGAATCGGTACTCTTTCATGGAGGAGAAATATTTGCGCGGAATAAAAAAGAAGGAGGCTTGGAAATTTTATTTAATCTGGCTAAATCGAGCGGGGAATGATTATCTTTGCCCTTGAAAAAAACATTCATTGAAACAAAATGCAATACAATTTCGACGAAATAATAGACCGGAGAAATACGGATGCTTTAAAAATCGGCGTCTTGCAGGAGCGTTATGGCCGGCAGGATTTAATTCCTTTGTGGGTAGCTGATATGGATTTCCGATGTGGAGATTTTATTATCGAAGCTTTGAAAAAACGTTGCGACGAAGGTATTTTTGGCTACCCTCTTCCTTCCGAAGCATATTATCAGTCCATTATCCGTTGGTTGGATGAGCGCCATGGATGGAAAATTGAAAAAGAATGGTTCAGCTATATTCCAGGAGTAGTGAAGGGAATCGCTTTTTGTGTGATGCATTTCACGCAACCGCAAGATAAAATCATTATCCAGCCGCCAGTCTATCATCCGTTCCGCTTGGTACCCTTGATGCAGGGACGGCAAATCGCATTCAATCCTTTGAAGGAAACAAAGGGAAAATATACAATGGACTTGGACGGCTTGCGAAAAATCATCGATCCGGAATGCAAGTTGTTGATTTTATCCAATCCGCATAATCCCATCGGAATTACGTGGGACAGAGAAACGCTGCAAGAACTGGCGGAAATCTGCTATGAAAAAAATGTGCTGGTCGTTTCCGATGAAATACATTCCGATATGGCTTTATTCGGCCATCAACATATCCCGTTCGCTACGGTTTCCCAGCAAGCAAGGCAAAACAGCATTACCTTCATGGCGCCCAGCAAAACGTTCAATATAGCGGGCATTGTCAGCGCCTATTCGATCGTTCCGGATGAGGAAATACGACGCCGTTTCTATTCTTTCCTTCATTCCGGCGAATTAGACGAAGGAACTATTTTTGCTTACATTGCCACGCAGGCGGCCTACACGCAGGGAGCGGAATGGAAAAAGCAAATGTTGGATTATGTGGAAAAAAACATTTCTTGGGTGGATCAATACTTGAAAGTACATTTACCCTCCATCCGAGCGATTCTTCCTCAAGCATCCTTTCTCCTGTGGCTGGATTGCAGGAACTTGGGATTGAATCAAAAAGAATTGAACGATCTGTTTGTGAATCAAGCCGGATTGGCTTTAAATGATGGAGAAATGTTTGGCGAAGAAGGAATTGGGTTCATGCGGATGAATGTAGCTTGTCCGCGTTCGGTTTTAGTGCAAGCCCTCGACCAATTAGCGCAAGCCATAAACAAAAAATAACAGCTATTGATCCTGATTTTTATTGTGTTCCGGTTTGGAGAATGGTAAAAAATGATTAATTTTGTCCCCGTTTTACGCAATCTCTGGCGGGAAAAGTGTAGCTCGCGTATATTGCATTTGTTACAAAAAATAAAAAGCTATCAATCATGGATTTAATTAAAATTGCAGAACAAGCGTATGCAGAACAAACGACTGCAGAGCGGGAAGAAAAAAAATTTCCAACTTTTAAAAGTGGCGATACGGTAACAGTAGCCTATCGAATCAAAGAAGGGAATAAGGAACGTATTCAGCAGTATAGGGGCGTAGTTATTAAGATAGTAGGTCACGGAGACCAAAAACGTTTTACGGTGCGGAAAATGTCGGAAAACATCGGCGTAGAACGTATTTTTCCTTTGAATTCGCCATTTATCGAAAGCATTGTCTTAAATAAAGTAGGTAAAGTGCGTCGCGCTAAATTGTATTATTTGCGCAAACTTACCGGTAAAAAGGCCAGAATCAAAGAAAAGAGAGTATAATCCAAATTTTCGTTTTCATATCCCCCAATCGTTTCGCTTCATTGGAACGGTTGGGGGTAAATCAAAACCCTTTCTCATCTGTAATCAAAATGTAAACAACCGACCTTTACCCAATTCTTTATCCCATTGCTTTACAAACCAAACGAAGTAATCTTTCCATCATCTGGAAAATATATCTCCTTATACAAAAGACATCGCCGGTAAACTAAAGTAGGATGAATTGTAATCTATACATTGCAAAATAAATCTTCTTTTGTTTAGTGGGTTTGCTATTTTTGTTACAATTCAATGAATCCTATTACGGGGTGGTTAAGTTTCCATGAAGAACATCCTTTTGGGTAAGAAGATTTTTTTTGCATCTGAAAATCCCTTTATCTTTGAGTATTGCAATACTTGCAAATAGTTCATTAATCTGAATAGGACGTATAATTAGTTGATGCCTTTATCAGGAAAATATGGTACGGTATAAAATTAAATTAACAAAAGAAGAGGTGAATGAATTGGAGGCTATCATCAATCGGGGCAGCCACAAATCGCAAACCTTTAGAGCAGCATACATATTGCTGAATGTGGATGAAGGGGATTATTCGAAGAAAATAACGAATGAGCGTATATGCGAAGTATTGCGCATTGGGATGCGCACGATCGACAGGGTCAAAAAGCGTTTTGTAGAAGAGGGTTTGGAGACAGCTTTGATGCGTCGCCCAAGCACACGGATTTATGAAGGAAAAATAAACGAAGATTTGGAAGCAAAATTAGTGGCCTTGAGTTGCAGCAAAGCGCCTGAAGGCTTTACCCGTTGGTCATTGCGTATGTTAGCAGACAAATTGGTAGAATTGAAATATATAGACAGCATCTCTCATGTTACGGTTGGCAACGTTTTGAAGAAAGCAAATTCAGGACTTGAAAAATAAAAAGAGGCCAAGGCATGGAGAGAGCATCGAAAATAATGAAAATTCGACAATTAGTTGACGATTTATCACAAGGGATCAAGGGTTAAACTGAAAAGATTTTATCCGTCAGTTAAGGATTAACTGGATGTGGTTTATTCTTGTTTTTTGTTTTTATTACTTTGTTTTTATAAAAATTTTTGAATTATGAACTCCATGCAATTTCAAGAAAAAATATTGGGAATACAGGACAATATGTTCAATTTTGCCATGATGCTTACGGGAAACAGAGACGATGCAAGCGATTTGCTACAGGACACTACCCTAAAAGCGTTGGATAATAGGGAAAAATATATAGATAATATAAATTTCAAAGGTTGGATTTTAACGATTATGCGCAATATTTTCATCAATCAATACCGTAAATATATAAGAAGTCAAACGATTATTGATCAAACGGAAGATCTTTATCATTTGAATCTTTCTCAAGATTCGGGATTTGATTCTCCGGACGGCGCTTACACCATAAAGGAGATAAACAATGTAATCAATCGTTTGAACGAAGATTTGAAAATGCCTTTTTCCATGTTTCTGATCGGTTATCGATACAACGAAATTGCGGAAAAGTTGTTGCTTCCCCTAGGAACGGTCAAGAGTCGTATTTTCTTTGCCCGCCAGGAATTACAAAAAATGTTGAAGGATATGCACGCCTAATCCCCAAGCATAACGATCGTATTTCACAAGATTGTAATGATTATTTTTATAGAAAAGATTATTTGTTCAATGAGTCGCGTTGTAAAAAATCGGTATGGGACGCGCCTCTTATCATGTCATGCTCATCCGAAATTCTTCAGATTATTTTTTCTTTTCAAATGCCTTCTCAATAGTTCTGGAAGGCGTTTGGAAAGAGAAAATAATTGAGAAAGGATTTTACGCACGCATTGAAAAACTGAAAAATAAGCGTACTTAAGATCAACAAATGTTTCCTGTGCAATAAATTTGTTCTATACTAAGCGTCTCAAATAAATACACATTTATAAATTTAAAATACTTATAATCAAATGAATAAATATAAATATTAAAACTTATCAGTAAATATT
>WRFY01000070.1 GCA_009783445.1 Candidatus Azobacteroides sp.
ATACCATAGCCAAAAAGCTAAAGAACAAGGGACTTTCTTTGGAAGATATTTCGGAAATTACAGACTTAAGCATGGATGAAATCCGGCAAATGGAATAATTTCAGTTGTGAATCGAAAAACATGCGTTATGATTTAAAGAGTAATATGATCCATTATATCAAAAAGTTCTTCCAAAGAGTCCGCTTTCAGCATGGCTATGCGGGTGGATTTAAAAGAAGCGATCCCTTTAAAAAGAGGAGTAGCTGCAATGTGGCGGCGACTATGCAAAATGCCTCGTCTTTCATCTAAACGGGCGACACTTTGCAAGATTTGCCGCTTTAAAACAGACAGATAATAGGCAAATGACTCTTTCGGAGCTTGTTCGTTGTAGAGGAGGTAGCGTTTGATTTCTCCAAATATCCAGGGAGCGCCGATACTGGCACGGCCAACCATTACAGCATCTACTCCATAACGATCAAAAGCTTGTTTACATAATTCGGGAGAAGTAATATCGCCGTTTCCAATGATAGGAATATACATGCGGGGATTGTTTTTTACTTCCCCGATTAATGTCCAATCGGCTTCGCCCGTGTACATTTGCGCGCGCGTGCGGCCGTGAATGGTCAACGCCGCAATACCGCAATCCTGCAATCGTTCTGCCAGATCAACAATGATCTTACTCTCTTGATCCCATCCCAAACGAGTTTTTACCGTTACCGGAAGTCGAACGGCTTTTACTACTTGAGCCGTTATTTCGAGCATTTTTTCAGGAGTTCGCAACATCCCAGCGCCTCCCCCCTTTCCTGCCACTTTTTTTACAGGACATCCAAAATTCAGGTCTAAAATATCCGCTCCCGCTGCTTCACAAATGCGAGCTGCTTCAACCATTGCCTCTGGTTCTTTTCCATAAATCTGAATGCTCACAGGGCGTTCTTCGTCTGCAACTTCCAACTTCACTTCTGTTTTTTGGATATGACGAATCAAGGCATCGCTGGAAATGAATTCCGTGTATACCATGTCAGCTCCAAATTCCTTACACAACAAACGAAAAGACATATCTGTCACATCTTCCATTGGAGCTAAAAAGACGGGATATTTATTGAATTGAACAGTACCAATTTTCATAGACGATACAAAAATAGGGATTAATTTTGTAATTTTGCAGATCATCTAAAAAAATACCCTTGAAAGAAGTCGGCAAATACGAAATAATGGCCCCTGTAGGTTCTTACGAATCGCTCGCTGCAGCGATTCAAGGAGGAGCCGATTCGGTTTATTTCGGAATCGAAGGGTTGAATATGCGTTCTCGTTCTGCAAATAATTTTACAATCAATGATTTACATGAAATTGCAAGGATTTGCAGAAAGAACAGAATAAAAAGCTATTTGACCGTTAATACCATTATTTACGACGACGATCTTCCGCAAATGCGCGCGATTATCGAGGCTGCAAAAAAAGCGAAACTCTCGGCGATTATTGCCTCCGATGTAGCGGCCATGTCTTATGCGCGGGAAATAGGCGTGGATGTTCACTTGTCTACGCAATTGAATATCTCAAATGTAGAAGCGCTCCGGTTTTATGCTCAGTTTGCCGATGTGGTCGTATTGGCCAGGGAATTGAATTTGGAACAGGTGAAAAAAATCCATGCACAGATTGTCGAAAAGGAAATCAAGGGACCCTGCGGTAAGGAAATACAGATTGAAATGTTTGCGCACGGCGCTTTGTGTATGGCCGTTTCTGGAAAATGTTATCTGAGTTTACATGAAATGAACGATTCTGCCAATAGGGGAAGTTGTAATCAGATTTGCCGACGGGGATATATCGTTCGAGACAAAGAAAGTGAAATCGAATTGGAAATAGACAATCAATACATTATGTCGCCAAAAGACCTGAAAACCATTCATTTCATTCCTAAAATGATAGATGCCGGCGTACAAGTCTTTAAAATAGAGGGTCGCGCGCGCGGCCCTGAATATGTCCGGACGGTGACCGAATGTTATAAAGAAGCGATAAATGCCTATTGTGCAGATCAATTTTCGGAGGAGAAAATCAACGACTGGAACAAGCGGCTAAAACGGGTTTTCAATCGCGGCTTCTGGAATGGATATTATTTGGGACAACGATTGGGCGAATGGAGCGCCCAGTATGGAAACGAAGCGACCGAAAAAAAACTGTATATCGGCAAAGTTGTCAAATACTTCTCCCGTTTAGGCGTAGCCGAATTTCTTATGGAAACGCAACAACTGCAGGTGGGCGATAAGTTGTTAGTAACAGGACCCACCACCGGCGCCTTATTTTTCGAAGCAGAAGAAATCAGAGTCGAAGAAAAGCAGGTGCAAGAAACGGTTCGAGGCGAACATTTCTCAATGCCCGTACCGGAAAAAGTACGCCCTTCTGACAAGTTGTATAAAATGTGTAAAAGTAATTATGAAAAAAATTTTTGAGATAGAAATGAAGGTACGCGATTATGAATGCGACACGCAAGGAATTGTGAACAATGCTAATTACTTGCATTATTTTGAAAATACCAGACACGAGTTCATGCTCAGCATAGGAGCCTCTTTTAAAGAATCTCATGCCTTGGGGGTAAATCCAGTAGTGACGCGAGCGGATATTCATTATAAAACCCCATTAGAGGGCGGAGACCTTTTTATTTCTTCGCTTACGATAGAGCGAAAAGGAGCTAAAATCATATTTCACCAATATGTCAACCGCAAAAGTGATGCAGTCTTGTGCTGTAAAGGGCAGATCGAAGTGGTGATTCTGGTGAATGGCCTTTTATCGCGGGGCGATTATTATGACGAATTAATGCAAGTCTATTTATAAAATCAGGAATCAGAAACAAATGATAGATAACCAAAACTTACTGTACCAGATCGGACTTACGCTTGTAAAAGGAATCGGCAACATTATAGCTAAACAAGTGATTGAAACATTGGGAGATGTATCTCTCTTGTTCAAGGAAAAAGCTTATGTTCTGGAGCGCGTTCCGGGGATTTCGCGGAAAATCATTTCGGAGATTCGCCATCCGGAAGTGTTGCAGAGAGCGGAAAAGGAAATTTTATTTATTGAAAAAAACAAAATCGAACCGCTTTTTATAAAAGATGAAAACTATCCGGAACGTTTCAGGGAATGTGTTGATGCTCCGCCTCTATTGTATTTCCGCGGGAATGCATCTTTGAACGCAGAAAAAATCATCAGTATAGTAGGTACGCGCAATGCCAGCAACTATGGAAAAGAAATGACCGAGAATTTGATTCGCGATATTTCAAAAAATTATCCTGAAACTCTGATTGTGAGCGGATTAGCTTATGGCATTGATATTTGTTCACACCGAGCGGCTTTGAAATACAATCTTCCGACAGTAGGCGTTTTAGCACATGGCTTGGATCGGATCTATCCGACAGTCCATCGGCATACTGCTGTCGAAATGTTGGAAAACGGAGGATTACTAACCGATTTTATCAGTGAAACCGAACCCGATCGGCAAAATTTTGTCAAACGAAACCGGATTGTGGCCGGTATTTCCGATTGTACCATTGTAGTGGAGTCGGCGGAAAAGGGAGGCGCGTTGATCACAGCAAATATTGCCGATTCGTATCATCGGGATGTATTTGCCGTTCCCGGAAAAGCGGGCGATGCCTATTCTTCCGGTTGCAATGCATTGATCAAATACAAGAAAGCAGCTCTGATTACGTGCGCAGACGATATTTTCCGGGAAATGTGCTGGAGCAAGGGAAAAAGCCATAAACCGCAAATCGTTCAACGGTCGATTTTCATTGATTTGACCACTGAAGAGCAATCGGTTGTGGATTTACTGTCTAAAACAGAACAAATACAATTGAATATGCTTGGCATTGAACTGGATATGCCTATCGCTAAATTGGCTGCCTTGTTATTTGAGTTAGAAATGAAAGGGGTTATCCGGTGCATGCCGGGCGGACTCTACCGCTTGGCATGAACGCCTATCCGTTTCGTCGTTTCTATGGCAGATTAGGCAGCTTATCGAGAAGCCATGCGAACGCATTGAATACTTCGAATTCATCCTCAAAACAGGAAGAAAAAATGCCGGTACCCAATTTTTCGTTTATCTGCGTACTTGTCCACCATTTGCCTTCTTCCAGATTTCGCAGGTCATCTAAATGATTTTTATTCAATCTATTACATAAATACAGATAAATCAATCTGTTGGTTTTTTCTGTACGATAAGCATGACGGAGCATAAAACGACAAGGCAAATGAGGGGACATTCCTTTTTCGATTAGAGCTTTTTTTACGCCTTCTTCTACTGTTTCCTCAAACAGCAAATACCTTTCGAACGGAAAGTCTAAGGCGCGAACTTCGCCGTCGAGCGACAAAGGTTGCTCCTGTAAAAGCAGCTTCCCTTGATCTTCCACCATAATCCGTATGACCGGATGAAAATATTTTGACTTGGACTTTCGCTTAGCGCTCGTCGTTACTTTTCCATACACCGTTCCGGAATCGTCTACGATCGGAAGTCCTATTTGTTTTTTCAAATAGTACCCCCACCCATATTTATAAAGCAAAAAAAGAACAAGAAAGAAAATAATGCTGCAATATACCCATGTTCTGTTTTCAGGATAAATGTAAAACATTTTTTTAGATATGATTCAAAAAATTAATTGAGTTGTAAGAAGAACGTACCAAAGGGCTGCTTTCGACGTGTTTAAATCCCAGAGAAAGAGCCGTTTTTTTGTAGTTGTTAAATATACTCGGATGAATATAGGCCTCCACAGGAATATTTTTTGCAGAAGGTTGCAAGTACTGTCCTATCGAGAGCAGCCGGCAACCAGAGGACAATAAATCTTCCATTGTTTGAACCACTTCTTCCGGAGTTTCTCCCAAACCCAGCATTATTCCAGATTTAGCTGGAATTCCGGAGTCGGAAACATGCTTTAGCATTTTCAGGCTCGTTTGATATCCGGCAACGCTTCTTATCTCTGGCGTTAGCCGTTCAACGGTTTCTATATTATGGGAAATAATGTTTGGTTGGGCTTGTATTACCCAATCCAGATGTTCTTTATTTCCCCTGAAATCAGGAATAAGGACTTCGATCGTGATGCCGGGATTCATCGCTTTAACTTCTCGAATGGTTTTCACCCAATGACTTGCACCCGAATCCGGCAAATCGTCCCTGTCGACGGAAGTGATCACCGCATGCGTTAATCCCAGACTTCGAATGGATTCGGCTATTTTGCGCGGTTCGTCGGCATCCAATGGGAGCGGTTTTCCCGACCGCGTATTGCAAAATTTGCAGGAACGGGTGCAAATATCGCCGGCAATCATGAACGTTGCCGTTTTGCGGTTCCAACATTCTCCACGGTTTGGACATCTGCCGCTTTCGCAAATCGTATGCAAAGAATGACCTTTTACAATTTGTCCTGTTGTTGCAAAACCGGCGCTGTTTCCCAAACGGGTTCGCAACCATTCCGGTTTACGAATCTTGTCTTTGAGTTTTTCCATATTTCTACTTTAACGCCATAAGATTTTTTTCATATTGATACACCAGCTCTGCCCACAAATATCCATACTCGGCGGTATAATTCGATAAGAGCGTATTCGTAACTGTTTTCTGTGAACGACCTGTTTTTTAGAAACTTTTGATTTATACTAAATTTAATTGATAGCATACGCTTCGACCACTGCCTTGCTCGATGAATGCTCCAATTTCCAACGAATGTTGCAAATCGCGCGTGGCGGTGGCTTTTGAAGTTTTGTTAATACTCATATATTTTTTTGCCGTCATTCCGCCTGTAAAGCCTTCCGCTCCGGCGTCAAACATTTTATTGATTGCTTTCAACTCTCTTTCGTTGAGTTGGTCACGGTACTTATCAAAAAAATGTGTTTTCTGGATTGAAAACAAAATGATATTTATCGTTATTTGTTGCGCTTCAAGCAGTTTTTCTGCAAAATAAATTAGCCAATGGTCAATTTGAAGTGTATCTTGCGATTTTTTTAATGCCGCATAATACTCTTTTCTGCTTTTTTCAATAGCTGTAGAAACGGCCATTAATACAGGCTTATCGAGCGATTCTGATAAGCATTTCTCAATCAATGCGCGTCCAATTCTGCCATTACCGTCTTCAAACGGGTGTATGCTTTCGAAATACAGATGAGCAATGGCTGTTTTAATGATAATTTTTTGAATGTTGCCATTCGTTTTGAAAGCATTATACCATCTGACAAACTGTTTCATTTCTGCAGGTACGCGAACAGACGGCGGAGCTTCGTAATGAACAATTTCGCTACCAAAGCTACCTGAAATTATTTGCATTGGTTCATCACCTTTGCGATATTTTCCAGCATTGATATATTTTGAATCGGCAAAAAGTATGGAGTGCCAATTTTTTATTATTTTTTCAGAGAGCTTTGTCTGAAAATCGTCCCTTACTTGCAACATCAGCAAGGCCATATTTTCGGCTCGTTTGTCTTTTATTCGTTCATTACCGACTCTCAAGCCGAGTTTTTTTCGGATTGACGACATTAAATCCTGTCGAGAAATCATTTCTCCTTCTATCTCAGAGCTTTTTTGTGCTTCGGAAATGATTATTTTAATAAAATTTTCCTGCTGCCTTTGCAAGTCAAAAGATTTTTGCATACCGTTTACTTCACCCATATTTTCAGCGAATTTTTCCACAAATTCATCTACAATATTCTCATTGTAAATAAATTTTGCCCAATCTTCTTGTTGCCAATTATACATCTCTGAACCAATTAGAATTAAAAATCGGCTCAAAGATATGAAAATTTTGAGCCAATTACAAAATTTAATCGGCTCAAAGTCTATAAATCATCCTCTTTCACATCGCAACAATCTAAATACTCTTCTTTGTATGCTTCGTAATCTTGACACTATAAAGCTTCCAAAGCGGACAATACAACTCGCCTATTTTTACAGGCTAATTGTCCACAATCAAATCCTTTACGCTCACTTGCAGTATCTCTGCAATCTTACATAGTATACTCCAAAGTAGAAAAATTGATTCATCGCAGTCCGCAAACGGACAAAAATACAAAAACGGCATTAAAAACGAATTCGAATCCCCTTCTAATCGTTTTTCTTTAAAAAATTTAAAATGTGCGTATACAAATGAAGACGTGTTTTTTCGCCCAGAATACTGTGATTTTTATTGGCATAAATCTGCATATCAAAATCTTTTCCGGCTTCCGTCAATGCTTCGGAGTAATAGAGCGTATTGAGATAATGCACGTTATCATCGGATGTTCCGTGTACTAACAGCAGATTTCCTTGCAATTGCCGGACGTATTTAAGCGGCGAACAGAGATCGTAATTCGTGAAATTTTCTTCCGGCGTCCGCATAAATCGCTCGCTGTAAATCGAATTGTAAAATCGCCAGTCCGTGACAGGCGCAATGGCAATGCCGGCTTTAAAAATGCCGTTGCCCCGACTCATGCTCATCAACGTAATAAACCCGCCATAGCTCCAACCCCATATCGCTATTCGCGCTGGGTCGATAAAATTTTGACGAGCCAAATACTTCGCGGCGGATATCTGATCGTCCGATTCCAGCAATCCCAATTTCAAGTAGGTACATTTCCGGAATGCTTCCCCGCGGGCTCCAGTCCCTCTTCCATCGACAGCGGCAACTACGTATCCTTGTTCAGCCAAATAGTAATACCAATCCATTTGATATTTGTCTACTACTTCCTGCGAATTCGGGCCGCTGTATTGGATCATGACCGCAGGATATTGTTTATTTCTTTCGAAAAGAGAAGGTTTAATCATCCAACCGTTGAGAATATCTCCATTATCGTTCGTAAATGAGAAAAATTCTTTTTGAGAAAAACGGACAGCCGCCAAGCGATTCTTCACCTCGGCATTATCATTCAAAACGGACAATTCTTTCCCTTTTTCGTCGCAAATAGAGACAAAAGCAGGAGTGGAAATATTTGAAAAATAATTCACGAAATAGTGGAAGTTGGCGCTGAACTGGGCGTTATTCGTTCCCGTTTGCGTCGATAAACGGGTTTTATTTCCTTTGGCGTCCACTCTGTAAACCGATCGGCGCAAAGGACTTTCTTCAGCCGATTGGTAGTAAACGTTTTTTGTTTCGGGATGAATGCCATACAACTTAGTCACATCCCAGTTTCCCGAAGTAAGTTGTCGTTCCAATACTCCGGTGAGCGAATAAAGATAAATATGGGCAAAACCATCTTTTTCGCTTACATAAGCCAAATGATCTTTGGAAAAAGCGATCTGTCGGATCCATTCCGAATCTATGTAATAATTATTTTCATCATGGAGAATCAATTGAGAAAGCGTCGATTTAGGATTTGCAAAATACAGTTTAAAACGGTCCTGATGTCGGTTGAGAGTCATAACAGCCAATTGTTCTGGATTTTCCGTAAAACAAATTCGCGGGATATATCCGTCTTCGTCCAACGGAATGTCCATTTTTTGGATGTCTTTTGTTTCTACGTCGAAAACATAACAGGCCGCTTTTGAATTCTTCTGACCTGCATAAGGATATTTGTAGTTGTAAGAATCGGGATATCCGCTTCCATCAAAAACCTGAAACGAAAAAGTCGGGACTTCCGTTTCGTCCGATTTAACAAAAGCCAAAAAACGGCTGTCCGGCGACCATGCGCTCAAATTAGTCTGCGAAAATTCTTCTTCATAAACCCAATCGGCAATTCCATTCAAAATCTTGCCCAATTCTCCGTCTTTGGTGGCGGGCGATTCTGTATCGTAATCCAGTTTTTTCAGCCAGAGGTTATTATCCCTCACAAACGAAACAATGCGTCCATCCGGCGAAAAAGCGGGATTTCGTATTTTACCCGGTGCATCAGAAAGTGGTTGAAGGCGATTTCGTCGAATATCATATTCGTATACTTTAGCCTGCCAAGAACGACGGTAGATCGATTCCGTTTCGTTCCAGACTAATAACCGGTTAGCCGTACTATTGATTAAATAACCATCGATCGAATCCAAACGGGTTTCCCGCGTTTTATCTACAAAAAACAAGGTATCCATCAATTTCCCGTTGGAGTAAGCATATCGTAAAATGGCTTTTTTATCTGAACTTAAGACAGTATAATATTCCCCGTCGGGCATGGTTTGCATTTTTGAATCATCCCGAGGCGTGTATTTTTTTTCTACAATGTCTTCCAACAAAAGGAGATTATTTCCTGTTTGGGCATAAAGAACCGAAATAAAGAAAAAACACAAGAAAAGTAAACCTATTTTCTTCATTATTGTATAAATATAAATTTTTAGCGATACAAATATATAAAAATATTTCGAATACTTTTAACTTTGCAGTAAATTATCCAATTAACCTAAAAAACTTAACAAAATGGAAACGTTGTTGCACTATGTCTGGAAATATAAGTTGTACGCGCCAGACACTTATCAGACAGTCGAAGGGATCGACTTGGAGATCATTGACCCCGGTATGTATAATCCGGATGCAGGACCGGATTTTTTTAATGCCAAAATTAAATTAGACGGGAAAATATGGGCCGGAAATATCGAAATCCACGATTATTCATCCAATTGGTATAAACACAAACATGATTCCGACAAGGCCTACAATTCGGTTTTGCTGCATGTGGTTGCGCAGGTAGATGCCAAAGAAATCAGAGACGAATCGGGGAGGTTGATCCCTCAATGGATTTTGAAAGTTCCAGAACGAATTCAGGAAAATTACCGTTATCTGTTAAGTCGGGATCATCCAGTTCCTTGTTTATCCCGGATCAGCGAAATTCCCGAAATCTACTTGAGCGATTGGAAAAATGCCTTGCTCTCCGAACGGCTGGAACGGAAAACCCAAACCATTTTTCAATTGCTGGACGATTATCATAACGATTGGAACGAGGTTTTTTACATTGTCCTGTCCCGAAATTTTGGTTTCGGAATCAACAATGACGCTTTCGAGAGATTGGCTAAAAGCCTTCCCTTGAAATACATATTGAAACACAGCAATTCGAGTAAACAAGTCGAAGCCATGTTTCTGGGGCAAGCGTCCCTGCTGGAAGACGAAACAGGAGACGACTATTATCTGTTTTTGCAGCAAGAATATCGCTTTCTCAGTAAAAAATACGGATTGCAGAAGTTAGAAAATACCTTTTTCAAAAATTTGCGAATACGTCCCAACAATTTTCCGCACGTAAAAATTGTTCAACTGGCCGGATTTGCGCGAAACATGCAACATTTGTTTTCCAAAATACTGGAAGCAGAGGATGTCAAAGATTTTCGATCGTTGTTTTTCTCAGAAGTAAGCGCTTATTGGGAAACACATTACCATTTTGGGAAGACCTCCGGCAAAAAGAAAAAAACGCTGGGAAAAAACGCCATTTCCATTTTGTTGATTAATACAGCGGTTCCTCTGCTGTTTGCTTACGGAAAAAAGAAGGGGCAAGATGTATTTGCAGAAAAGGCCTTTGATTTACTGGAATCCATTCCTGCAGAAGACAATTCGATCGTCAATCTCTTTTCTAAAGGAGGAATACGAATCGAACATGCCGGCGACAGCCAAGCCTTGATCCAATTAAAAAAAGAATATTGCGAACAGAAAAAGTGCATCTTTTGCCGGATTGGGCACAAACTTCTCAGCAAATAAAAAAATAATCCAGTAATCTTTGTATTTTTGTAGCAGGAACTCAATTTAGATCATATAGACGATGCAATTTTTCAAGGGGATTAAAAAAGCGGCTTTTGTCTCAATCTATTTATTGCTTTTGATGGCCGGTTGGTATGCCTGTGCAAGTATAGGAAGTCCTTCCGGCGGCGATTACGATGTGGAAGCGCCTCGGTTTGTGGGAAGCGATCCTCCGGCTGATGCCGTTCGATCTCACAAAAATAAAATCACTTTGGATTTTAACGAATACCTCAGTCTTGAAAAACCTTCCGAAAAAGTGATCATCACCCCTCCACAAAAAAAAATGCCATCGATTCGGGCGATAGGAAAAAAGATTGTGGTAGAGCTGAAAGATTCTTTGATCCCAAATACTACTTATACCTTCGATTTTACCAACGCTATTGTAGATAATAACGAAAGAAATTCGATTGAAGGTTTTACTTTTGCCTTTTCTACCGGCGATGTCATTGATTCATTGGCTATTTCCGGTTTATTGTTAACGGCAGATAATCTCGAACCTTCGCCGAACATGATGGTAGGAATTCATTCCGACTTGTCGGACACGGCTTTCACCACGCTTCCTTTTTTGCGAACTTCGCAAACCAACGAATTAGGCCGGTTTTGGATTCGGAATGTAGCCCCCGGAACATATCATATCTTTGCATTGAATGATAAAAACCGTAACTTTCAGTTCGATCAGGGAGAAGAAATCGCTTTCTGCGATTCTTTGATTGCTCCGTCGTTTGAACCCGCCATTCGGATGGATACCGTTTGGAAAGACAGTTTGACCATTGATACGATAAAGGAAATACATTATACGCGCTTTACGCCCGACGACGTTCTTCTTCGGTTGTTTAAGGAAGACTTCGATTTACAATACTTGTCAAAATCGGAAAGAGTTAGCAATCAGCAATTTACTTTGAGCTTCAATTCGACGGCAGGACTTCCTCCATCGGTTGCTTTGCCGGGCGATGAAGAACGAACCGATTGGTATATTCGGGAACAATCGCCGGATAAGAAAACTTTGACCTATTGGATAACCGATTCGCTTCTTTATCAGCAAGATACTTTGATGGTGCAAGTCAATTATCTGGCTCATGATACTTTAAATAATTTGACGGCTTTTACGGATACCATTAAAATGATACAAAGGAAAAAGGATGCACCCCCAGCGAAAAAAGGCAAAGACAAAGAGAAGACGGAAGACGAAAACAAAATCGCTTTTCTGGAAATTAGTACAACGGCCAGCGGCGGATCATTTCATGTAGATGATACGTTGCGATTTACCTTTTCCGAACCGGTTGTTCCATTCGATGCCCAGTTGATCAATATCCAGCAAAAAGTAGATACGCTGTGGGAAGAACGACACTATCCGCTTGAGCAAGATTCGCTGAATCCGCGCGTATTTTACATGAGTCATCGCTGGCCTTACAATCAGGATTACCGGATCCGCATCGACTCAGGCACTATTTTTAGCATTTACAATAAATGGAACGATTCCTTGGTTGTAAACATCCATACCATGGCCGAAGAGGAATACGGCCATTTATACGTAACGCTCAACGGCGCAAAAACTCAAGGCGTAGGGCAGTTGTTGGATGGAAGCGAAAAAGTTGTTATGCAGTCGACTTTGAACAATATGTTATTGAAATTTGAAAATGTCCGACCGGGTAAATATTATCTGCGTTATTTTGAAGACGTCAACGGAAACGGGAAATGGGATACGGGAAATTATGCAGAGAACCGGCAACCGGAAGAGGTTTTTTATTACCCTGGTTTTTTTGAATTGAAAAAAAATATGGATATGGAGCAGTCTTGGAATATGATGGAACTTCCGATTGAAAAACAAAAACCATTGGATATTACTAAAAATAAACCTAAAGAAAAGCAACCTAAGAGAAATGACAGAAAAAATGAAAACCAGAAAAGTACTAATTCGCGCGCGCCATCGGGTCGCGGCATTCCGGGAATGCCGCGGTTATAATACGTTTTGCCGAATAACGCTCGTTTGTTTTGTTCTTCTTTTTACCGTTCAAAAAATTGCGGCGCAAGACAATGCCCCTTTTCAAGATGGGGAAGAACTGAAATACGATATTCACTACAAGTATGGTTTGATTGTAATGAAAAACGGTTCGGCCACCTATCGCCTGACAACGGCTGCCTACAATCAGAAACAAGCGTTTAAATCGTCGTTGAGATTCAGATCGTCTTCCTTTTTCGACAAAATATTCAAAATTAGAGACACGCTGGATGCTTATGCCACTATTTCCGATTTGAAGCCGCTTTACCACGTGCGCAGCGTCAATGAAGGAAATTACAGCTTCAAGGAAGAAATAACCATCAACGACCGCCAACCCTCTTATACAGAAGCAAAAATAAAACGGATAAAAGGCGGAAAACTAACGGTCGATACCTTGATGCGCATTCAAAACGCAGGATACGATTTGTTGAATATTTTTCTTTTTGCCCGTTCGCTCGATTATTCCAAAATGAAACTGAACGATTCGTACAATATCTCTCTTTTTCTGGGCAAAAACAAACTGAATGTTGTGGTACGATATGAGGGACAATCGGTTTTAGAAAAGAGTAAAACATTGAAATATAAAACATTGCTTTTGTCGGTAGATGTGGCGGACGAAGTATTTGTCGAGTCTACAAGGGCCATGCATATCTGGATAAGCGATGATGAAAATCATGTTCCACTGAAATTAAGAGCCAATCTCAAAATTGGAGCGGCTGAAGCCTATTTGGTTTCTTATAAAAATTTGAAATATCCTCTTACATCGGAAATCCGTATAGAGCAAAAATAAAATCTCTTTTGCTTGTTGTTGCAGAGGTTTATAACAGCAAAATGTGGAACAACAATGAAACTAATTTCGATTTGTAATTCTTCCTGTGTCGAGTGCGAGACAATCGCTACGGTAGGTTTTTTTGACGGAGTCCATCGGGGACATCGTTATCTGATCGACCAATTGAAAACGCTGGCTCAAAAATCAGGTTTGAAAACGGCGATTGTCACTTTTCCTGTTCATCCCCGCAAAATCTTGCAGCAGGATTATCAACCCAAGTTGCTCAATACTTTGGAAGAACGCATTGCGCAACTTTCATCGTTGGAAATAGATTTTTGCTATCTCATTGATTTCTCTCTATCGCTTTCCGAAATGAGCGCCGAAGATTTTATCCAGCAAAAGCTTCGTAAACAATTACGAATCAAGGAACTTTTGATTGGTTACGATCACAAGTTTGGGAAAGGACGAACGGATGGATACGAGCAATACGCAGAGTACGGAGCGGCTTGCGGGATGATCATGCACAAGGCAAAAAAATGGCAAAACGAAGGAAGACCCATCAGTTCGACCCTCATCCGGCATTTACTTGCCGAGGGAAACGTGCAAAGTGCGGCCAACGCCTTAACATACCGCTACTCGCTGGAAGGACAAGTCGTAGAGGGCGATCAATTAGGCCGAACATTGAATTTTCCGACGGCCAATCTCTTCCTTTGCGATCCCGATAAAATGGTTCCGTGCAACGGCGTGTATGCTGTGTTTGGCATTTTGGAGGGAAAGCGCTATGCAGGAATGGCTTACATTGGAAAACGGCCTACGGTGGCCATACGAATGGAAAACAGGGTGGAAGTACATCTTTTTCACTTCGATAAGGATATTTACGGAAAAAAAATACGGATCGAATTCGTCGATTTCCTTCGTTCGGATAGACGTTTCAATTCTTTAGCCGATTTGCAAGCGCAGTTGATTAAAGATCGGGCAGACGCTCAAAAAATCTTAGAGAAAAGCGCTTAAGTCGAATGCAAGAGGACAAATTCGGCGATTTGTGCCGTCCTCAAGCGTTTGATAAGGGATTGTAAATTTTATTTAGCACTTTTTATGAAAAAAAATTTGGAGAGAAAAAACAAGAAAACTATCTTTGCAAAGTAGTTTTTTCATAATAGTATTAGATTTAAGGTTAACAAAGATTGAATTAGGGAATTCGTGAGAATTCCCTTTTTTTGGGTCGAATCTTTTGTTTTTAATAATGATATTCGGTTGTTGTGTGAATATACAAATTAGTTAAGTACGCTATGATCTACTTGCAACGCAAATACCCTTTAGTCAGGCACAAATTAAGCACAATTGCGCTGATTGGTTTGGGCGTAGCTTTGATTCTCTATATTTTCCAACCATTTGGGTTCAATCATTACGAAGGGAATAAATGGGCCGTAGCGTTGGGGTTTGGCCTTGTAACATTTGCGTGCAACTCCTTTTTTAATTACGCAGTACAAAAAACAGTTACTGGAGCCGTTAAGAAATGGACCATTCTATACGAAATACTATCCATTGTCTGCTTATTATGCTTTATCGCTATTTTTAATTTTGTCTATTTTTCAGTAATATTTACGGGTCTTTCATTCAATAGAACGCTATTATTACGCGTTATTTATTACACTTTTATCTTAGGTTTAATACCAGTCATTATCATGGTCCTTATTGAATATAATGTTTATCTGAACAGAAAATTAAGTTCTTTAATTGATATAAAAACAGAAGGAGAAAATCGGGATGTGACTCTCTCCAATCATTTGATTCGGGAAAAAGACCTTCAAATTAAATTGGATGATTTTCTTTTTGCCGAAGTAAAGAAGAATGACGTCCTCATTTATTATTTATGCGGGAATGAAGTAAAGACAAAAACGTTGCGTTCAACCATCACAAGGATTCATGACGAGTTGAATGATCCCAATGTGTTCCGCTGTCATCGATCGTTCATAGTCAATCTTAAAAAGATGCAATCGGCAAAAGGAAATTCCAATGGCTACCAAATCTATCTGAGCCATTACAAGAAAAGCATACCCGTTTCGCGTAAATATGTAGATGAACTGAAGCAGTTTATTTATTAAGCTGTTTCAGCATTCGGAAATTATCAAAATCGTCCTTGCAAGGGTTTTGTGCGAATCCCTCGCAAGGACGAAGCGCCTATATTTCCGATAGCTGTCTTTTATTTTGTACAATTATCGGCCATCATTGATTTCAAGATAGACTCTCCCCAAGATGGCTTCAAAGTTGTTTCATCCAATTCTTTTTTAAATAATTTGTCTATTTCAGCAAGCTGACCACAAATATTTTCTTCTTCTTTACCGGTGAATCGTGCCATACTTATCTTGAAAATCAGAAGCAATAACAATGCTCGAGGATTTTCCGGATTGTATTTCAACCCTTTCTGATACGACTCAAACACATTTTTATAATAGATTGCTCCATTGCTTCCGGGGTTTTGCGCAATCAGTGCATAATAGTAATAACCCTCCAGAGTATATATTTCGGAATTATCTGCATTTTTCATTTGCTTTAACTGATCGATATTCTTCTTTGCATCATCTAACAAAACTTCATTATTTCCGGATAAATTTTGAAACGATTGCTGTATTTCAAATAACGAAATGGAATAAAAAACGATCCAGTTTTCCGGATACATGGTATGGATTCTTCGTAATTCGGCCATACATTTGAACAGTCGATCAGGAGTGGAATCATTTTGTAATTTAGCCATCGATTGTTTAAATAATTCCTCGAATGAAGGTTTTTCACTTGCTTCAGAGGCATAATTTGGAATACTTAAAAGGCATAATACAATAGTCATTATGCAAATTACCATTTTTTTCATGATTTCTAATTTTTAATTTTATTGTTATTGCGGGTGAATCTAAAAATTGGACACTTCATACGCTTTTGTATTCATAAGCGATATAAATATACCGATATAAAAAAACTGACCTCGTGAAGCAACTACAGGAATTTTTGAATACTCATTATTCTCTTCCGAATTCGACAAGAATTTGTAATTAAAAATATTTTTCCGACCCAGCAAATTCGTCATTGAAGTATATAAAATTACATTCGGTTTTAAAAGAAATGTCATATTCAAATCCAAACTGTTATATGGAGAAGTCTTAGCATTCATGAATCCGGGTTTATTGGGATCATGATAAGGCCTTCCGCTCGCAAAAAGATTCGACACTCCCAAATAGGTCTTGATAGAAGGCAAATAATATCTGAACGACACATTAAAATTATGCGTTGTAGCATATTGCGGTTGAGACAATTGAGTATAATCAAGATACAATCTTTTGGAATCGTTGTAAGAATAGGCGATTGTCGATTGCAGATTCTTTATGCAGGATTTGTCTTCCAGAAAAAAATCAATTCCTCGACTGTATCCATGTCCAGTCGACGAATAAACAGCTTGATTCAAAAGAGGAAGTTTGCTGTATTTTTTATAATACGGTTCAATCCGGCACACAAATGCCGGTTTATTGTATGCCATGCTCAAAATAAAATGATCGGAGTATGCTTGCTGAAGATTTCTTCGATTCGATGCAAGTATATCATCTTCTGCGGCTTGGCTATAAGAGCCGTAAACGGCCGAGAATTGCAAATGATTGCTTAGTACATAACTGAGGGATGTCCTCGGTAAAAATATCCATCCGTTGTTGTTTGTTTCATACTCCATTCTTCCGGAAAAATTGAAATATAGGCCTTTATAGATTCTGACATTATTATCCAGATGCAAGGACATTATGTTGTATCCGAGATTATAGGAATACTGCAGGTTATCGGAAGATAAACGATACGCTTTGGCGCTGCTTCGCAAATAGGCTTCGCCTCCTAATGAAAGACGATACCTACTGGAAACAGCCTTATCAATGCTTGCTTTCAAATGAAGTTCGTTTCTATTGTTTTCATATCGATCATTTGTAATGACTGAATTGTCTATTCTATCGTTAATAGTGGAATTGGCCGCTCCGAGAAATAACGAATATCCATTGGGCAAATAAGATTTAAATGTAGAATTAAGATACAGGTTGTGTTCCTTAAAATACAATTTTCTTCCTAAAGAAGGATCAAAATAATCGTTTACATTTTGTTTAAAAGTGGTGTAATCGTATTCGGCATACATTTTCAAGATATTGTTGGGGTTGAATTCCACTTTATACTGAGTTTCTCCGGAAGTTTTCTGATAGGGGTTTATCCAATTGTATGAGTCGGGAAATACCTTATTGTATAAAAACATATTCATATAGTCGCCATTAAATGAAAAGGAGCTTTTCTTTTGAGCGATTGTTCCGCCCATATTCAGATTGAATGGAGAAAAACTAATTCCCAATTTATCTTCGGTAGAGACATCGGTTGTTTGCATAGGCAATACGGAGGACAAGGCTTGTCCGTATTCCGCGGCATAACCGCCTAAAACCAAATTTATTCCTTTAAACAAAAAAGGCGAAAAACGACTGCGCTGCACCGAATTTTCAGCGTTTGTCGTATAGGGCGCTAAAACATGCATCCCATTGATAAATGTTTGCGTTTCATTGCTTTCTCCTCCTCTGACATATAATCTGCCGTTTTCTCCCACCTTTTGCGTACCCGGCAACGACTGGAGAGCCGCATAAATATCTCCGTTTGAACTACCGGTCATGACAATATCCAGTGAATTCATCTTTTTTAGTTTACCGGCGTCCGCTCCGAAATTGAAACTGCTGGCAACAATCACTACCTCATCAATGGCCATTTCTTTGGACTCAAGTCTTACGGTTAAATGGTTGAGTTTAGAAACGTCCGATCGAATTTTGTAATCTTTAAATCCTAAATAACTAACCATTAAGACTACCGTGTCTTTCTGCATAGTGGTGAATTGAAATTTTCCATCAGAATCCGTGAATCCGCCATCGATGCTTCCCTGTAGAAAGACATTGACGCCTGTTAACGGTTCGTTATTTTTATCCTTAACAATTCCATCAATCTCAAAAGAAGATTGGCAAAACAAAGGATGTATGCCAACTGAAAAAGCAATGGAGGATAAAAGAAATAATCGTTTTGCATTCTTGTTCATCATTTTTTATTTTATTCGATTTGAATGCAATATTAGAAAGGATTTGTGGAGGTGTTCTAAAAAGTATGCTGGTATAAAAATTTGACAATGAGAGAAAAAGAGCTATATTTGTTTTATGAAAATAAGGATAGAACTTTACTGCC
>WRFY01000071.1 GCA_009783445.1 Candidatus Azobacteroides sp.
GCGTCAGCGCCTGTTTATAATCCGTCCGGATGAAAATCAGGCACGGGATGAGCGGCTTTTCATCTTGCAGCGGAATATAATGTTCTATTCCTCGCTTTTCTAAAAATTCTTTGATTGTTTTTTCGGTCTGGTACTTGACTCTCGCTGTATACCATTGGACACAACTTCGTTTCATGACTTTTTTTGTTTCAAGTCATCTGTAAAAATAAAGAATTCAATTTCATCGCCTTAAACAGGACCCTCCATCGAATTATTTTGACCCTTACAACCCTTTATCTTATTCTTCTGGATATGGGGTCAATGTATAAAAATAAAAAAGGAATAACACAATCGCCCTCCTTAGGGAAATCAGTTATTCCACTTCAATTTACAAAAAATATCTTCGTTTGATAAACAAGATTTTTGTCTTCTATATAAATAAAACATACCATTAAACATGAGTACGATTTTTTTAATTTTATATATCGGCGCAAAATTAGAAAATGATTTTTGCAAAAACAAATAATTTTGAATGATTTTTTTATTTTAATTCAAAATATTTATTGCAATACTCCAAATTTATTATTACAATATTGAATAACAGCTTGTTAGCATATAACATAATGACCCTGCCGAATACGATGAAAGGGATGTTATTGAAGAGATGTTAACAATGTTGTATCTCAAAGCTATATTCACCCTTTTTATTTCTTAAAATCGTTGTCAAAAGTAACAAAGATTTTAAACAAGCAAAAATATTCAAAAAATTCTTTCTATTTTTGTACAAATTTTTCTCCTACTTTTAAATAGCAATTCAAGGATGGGATTTATCTTAACATTATCATTCACAATGCCATTGTAATTATGAACAGCAATATAGTTATTATTCCTACATACAACGAAAAAGAGAATATTGAGAAAATTATTCGGAAAATATTCTCTTTGGATTCCGTTTTTAACGTGTTGATCATTGACGACCATTCGCCGGATGGTACGGCTGATATTGTGAAAAATCTGCAAAAAGAGTTTCCAGAACGATTATTCATGATTGAGCGGAAAGGAAAATTAGGATTGGGAACGGCTTATATTGAGGGATTTAAATGGGCGTTACAAGAACGGTACGAATATGTCTTCGAAATGGATGCCGATTTTTCTCATAATCCGGACGATTTGCCGCGTTTGCATCAGGCTTGCGCCGAAGAGGGAGCCGATGTGGCCATCGGATCGCGTTACGTAAGCGGAGTGAATGTGGTGAATTGGCCGATCACCAGGGTGCTTCTTTCTTTTTTTGCTTCCAAATATGTGCAATTTATTTCCGGACTGAAAATACAAGACGCTACAGCCGGCTTTGTTTGTTACCGCCGCGAGGTATTGGAAACCATTCGCTTAGACGATATTCGGTTCAAAGGTTATGCCTTTCAGGTCGAAATGAAATACATGGCTTACAAAAGCGGATTCATATTGAAAGAAATCCCTATCATCTTTATCAATCGAACAGAAGGAACGTCTAAAATGAGCGGAAGGATAATTGGAGAAGCCTTGTTTGGCGTGATACAATTGAAATGGGACAGTTTTTTCCGTACCTATCCACAAAAGAAAACCCGTATATGATCCTTATTCAAAATGCAGAAATTGTTAACGAAGGAACACGTTACCGAGCTTCGGTAGTGATCGGAAACGAACGCATCCAATCTGTAACGCGAGAAGAAGTTTCCATTCAACCGGACATGCAAGTCATTCGAGGCGAGGGCTTGCTTTTATTGCCGGGTATTATCGACGACCAAGTACATTTTCGCGAACCGGGTTTAACACACAAAGGAGATATACGGAGCGAGTCGCGGGCAGCCGTTGCGGGAGGAATTACTTCTTTCATGGATATGCCGAATACGATTCCTCAAACCACGACGATCGAAGCTTTAAACGATAAATTTGACATTGCATCCAGAAAATCGCTGGCCAATTATTCCTTTTTTTTAGGCGCTACCAACGATAATATAGAAGAACTGAAAAAAAAAGAAGCGCAACGAGCGGCGGCTATTAAAGTATTTATGGGTTCGTCCACCGGAAACATGCTGGTAGACAATCCTCACAGTTTAGAACGGATATTCGCGGAAGTAAATCACTTGATCGCCGCACATTGCGAAAGCGAAGAAATTATTCGGGCGAACAAAGAACGCTATGTCAAAGCATTTGGAGAAGAATTAGACATTTCTTTCCATTCTAAAATACGCAGCAGGGAGGCTTGTTTTGCCTCTTCGAGCCGTGCGGTCGAACTGGCAAAAAAATACCATGCCCGCTTGCATCTTTTTCATCTGTCCACGGCTGAAGAAATGGAACTATTGGAAGCTAAACCTTTGAAAGAAAAAAAAATAACGGGGGAGGTCTGTATTCATCACTTGTGGTTTACCGATGCCGATTATGCTCGTCTGGGAAACCGCATCAAATGGAATCCTTCCATAAAAACGATCCGCGACAGAGAAGCCTTGCGGCAAGCTTTGCGAGAGGGTAAATTGGATGTAGTGGCTACCGACCACGCCCCGCACTGCTGGAACGAAAAGCAAGGTTCATGCTTGCAAGCGGCTTCTGGAGGTCCGATGGTTCAACATGCCTTGACTGTGATGCTCGAATTGTGCCGGCAAGGCGTTTTCACACCGGAATTAGTTGTCGAAAAAATGGCCCATGCGCCCGCCGAACTATTCCGCCTGAAAGACCGGGGATACATCCGAGAAGGCTATTATGCCGATTTAGTTTTGGTAGACCCTTGCCAATCTTGGACGGTCCAGGCTGATAACTTGCTCTATCGTTGCGGATGGTCTCCTTTAGAAGGCGAAACTTTTTCCCACAAAGTAGTGATGACATTCGTCAACGGAAATTTGGTTTACGATAACGGGCGATTCAATGAAAATTATTTGGGTAAAGAATTACAATACAGAGACAGAAGATGATGATACAAATAAATAATACCCTCCTTGTACGGGAGATAATAGATGAATTTTTCTTATGCGATTTATCTGTATGCAAAGGCATTTGCTGCGTAGAAGGAGATGCGGGAGCTCCGGTCGAATACGATGAAATTGCTCGTTTGGAAGCAATTTTAGCGGAAGTGGAACACGATTTGTCGTCCGAAGCTAAAAAGGTAATCGACCAACAAGGGGCCGTTTGTCTGGATAGCGATGGAGAATACGTTACTTCGATTGTCAAGGGAAAAGATTGCGTTTTTACTTGTTACGATGAAAAAGGCTATTGCCGATGCGCCATTGAAAAAGCTTATCGAGAAGGGAAAATCGATTTCCAAAAACCAATTTCCTGTCATTTATATCCTATTCGCGTAGTGAACTATAATGGATTTCAGGCGCTGAACTATCACTATTGGCATGTTTGCCATGCAGCCAAAATATTAGGGAAAAAAGAAGGAGTAAAAGTCTATCAATTTCTGAAAGAACCTCTTATCCGTAAATTTGGAAATGAATGGTATGAAAGTCTTTGTCAAATTGCCAAAGAAATAGACGCAAATAGCGAAAAATCGTCCTAAAAATAAATGACTGAAAAATTCAAGGTGGAAATGCGAATCGTTATTCCCTGTTACAATGAACCGGAAGTAATGAATGTCATTTATAGTTTGTTGGATTGCGAGCGGGAAAATTTTGCCGTCGAAATTCTGGTGATAGTCAACTCCTATCTCCTATCTACCGAATCGATCCGCATGTTAAATCGGAAATCGTACAACGAATTAATAGCGTTTGCCGAAAGCCTCAACACTCCCGACTTTTATTTGACAGCCCTCCTTGTGGAAGATATTCCCGGACATCAAACCGGAGCCGGTCTTCCTCGAAAAATAGGAATGGACGAAGCGGCGCAGCGGTTCAAAAAAGAAGAAAATCTCTCCGGAATCATTGTCAGTTTAGATGCAGACTGCACGGTAGCAAGCAATTACCTGACTGAAATTTACCGCCATTTCAAACAATACAAATTGAAATCGGCCACCATCGAGTTTCACCATCCGATCGAACATTTAGACAAAGAAAATGAAATGCGCAAAGCCAGCGAAGTATATGAAGAATATTTGCGGTATTATCGTTCGGCATTGGAATACACAGGCTATCCTTACGCATACTATACCATCGGATCGGCTTTTGCCGTAACGGCAACAAGTTATTTGCAGGCAGGGGGTATGGGTAAGCAGCAAGCGGGCGAAGACTTCTATTTTCTGCAAAAAGTCTTTCTCTTAGGCAAAACCCAATTCATCGCTACCACTTGCGTATATCCTGCTCCCCGCATCTCAGACAGAGTCCCTTTCGGAACGGGTCCCGCTATCGGTAAAATGATCGAAACCCAACAGATACAAAAATTGTCCTATCAGGTAGCCGCTTTTACGGAACTCAAATTACTTTTTGCTAAAATGGATGGGTTCTTCAAACAACCTTTGGAAAAAACAGAAAAGGAACTTTATAGTTTATCCCCCACTCTTCAAACTTTTTTGCAGGACGACCATTTCCTCCTTAAAATAAAAGAGATCAATGCACATACTGCAAGCTTGACTGCTTTTCGAAAACGCTTTTTCACTTATTTTACCGCTTTCAAAATATTGAAATACCTGAATTTCGTACACCCGTATCCTTACGAATTATCTGACGTAAAAAAACAATATCCGATTCTCAAACAGCTACTTCTCCCTTAATGTGCGGATAAGGATTGTATGCTTCCAACTCAAAGTCATCGTATTGGAAATCGAAAATATTTTTCACCTCCGGATTGATTTTCATACGAGGCAAGGAACGAGGCTCGCGCGAGAGTTGCAATTTCACTTGTTCCAAATGATTGGTATAGATGTGCGCATCGCCCAAGGTATGGACAAAATCGCCTTCCTGAAGTCCGGTCACTTGAGCCATCATCTTCAGGAGTAAAGCATAAGATGCAATATTAAATGGAACGCCCAAAAAAATATCCGCGCTTCGTTGATATAATTGTAAAGATAATTTTCCATCGGCCACATAAAATTGGAAAAAGCAATGACACGGCGGTAATTTCATTTCCCGCAGGAGAGCTACATTCCAAGCGCTGACAATGATTCGTCGCGAATCGGGATTGGATTGGATCGTATGTACCGCTTCCGTTATCTGGTCGATGTATCCGCCGGCATAATCTGGCCATGAACGCCATTGAGAACCATAAATTGGGCCCAAATCGCCCTTCTCGTCAGCCCATTCGTCCCAAATCCGCACTCCATTTTCTTTCAGGTACTGAATATTGGCGTCGCCTTTCAGAAACCAAAGCAGTTCATATATAATGGATTTGAGATGAAGTTTTTTTGTGGTCAAGAGCGGAAAACCTTCCGCAAGATTCAAACGCATTTGATGGCCAAATATACTGATTGTTCCCGTTCCTGTACGGTCTTCTTTCTGTGTTCCCTCAGCAAGAACTCGTTTCAACAATTCTAAATAGGACGTCATATCCGTGTTGATGCATAAAAATTTACAAATAAATGCAACGGTAATGCATTATTCCTTTTACGTCCGTGCATTCGCTAAATTCAACAAAAGCCTATTCTTCCCTTATTTTTTCGTCTGGTTCAATAACGAAAGAATAGACTTTACTCTGCAGTTTTTTCTATAAATTATACCGAAATTTTTTATTCCTTCGTTCCTTCCATTTTTGTTTTCAACTCAGCCAATTCGGCGATATCGCCTAAAGTAGTTCTTTCTATGGCTTGTTGTTGAGGAGCTTCTTCTTTCTCTTTCTTCACCTTCTTTATTTTCTTTTCAGTATTGGAATTTGCAGCAGCGGCTGCAGCTTCTTTTTTAGCTTCAGCCCGTTGTTCATCTTCAAAGATCCGGCTGTGAGAAAGAATGATTCGTTTGGAATCTTTATTGAATTCAATGACCTTGAAATTCAGTTTTTCATCCAATTGCGCTTGAGAACCGTCTTCTTTTACTAAATGTTTGGGAGTTGCAAAACCTTCTACTCCATAAGGCAATGATATCACGGCTCCTTTATCCAACAATTCGATGATTGTTCCTTCGTGAATCGAACCAACCGTGAAAATAGTTTCGAATACATCCCATGGATTTTCTTCCAACTGTTTGTGTCCTAAGCTCAAACGACGGTTTTCCTTGTCGATTTCCAAAACTTGTACTTCGATTTCCGCGCCAATGGAAGTAAATTCGCTGGGGTGTTTGATCTTCTTTGTCCACGAAAGGTCTGAGATATGAATCAATCCTTCTACTCCTTCTTCGATTTCTACGAACACGCCGAAGTTTGTGAAATTGCGCACTTTTGCCATGTGCCGGCTTCCCACCGCATATTTGGTTTCGACATTTTCCCATGGATCAGATTTCAATTGTTTGATACCCAAAGACATCTTTCTTTCCTCGCGATCCAAAGTCAGGATAACGGCTTCTACTTCATCGCCCACTTTCATGAAATCTTGAGCGCTTCTCAGATGTTGCGTCCAACTCATTTCAGACACATGAATCAGTCCTTCTACTCCCGGCGCAATTTCGACGAATGCGCCATAGTCGGCCATTACAACTACTTTTCCTTTCACAATGTCGCCCACTTTCAGATTTTCATCCAAGGCATTCCACGGATGCGGAGTCAATTGTTTCAGACCCAATGCGATTCGTTTTTTGTCATTGTCGAAATCAAGTATTACTACGCTGATCCGATCGTCCAAGGCAACCACTTCTTCGGGATGAGAAACCCGTCCCCAACTCAAATCGGTGATATGGATCAGACCGTCGACGCCGCCCAAATCCACAAATACGCCGTAGGTCGTGATATTTTTAACGACCCCTTCCAGTATCTGGCCTTTTTCAAGTCCTGAAATAATATCTTTTTTCTGTTGTTCTAATTCAGCTTCAATCAGAGCCTTATGAGAAACGACTACATTTTTGAACTCTTGATTGATTTTAACGATCTTAAATTCCATGGTTTTATCCACAAATACATCGTAATCGCGAATAGGTTTTACGTCGATCTGAGATCCCGGTAAAAAGGCCTCAATACCAAATACATCGACAATCATACCGCCCTTCGTACGGCATTTCACATAACCTTTCACTATTTCGTTGTTTTCAAGAGCGGCGTTTACTCTGTCCCAAGAACGGGTTGCCCGCGCTTTTTTATGTGAAAGAACCAGTTGCCCTTTTTTATCTTCCTGGCTTTCAATGTATACCTCCACTTCATCGCCCACCTTCAAATCGGGATTATAGCGAAATTCCGTCATAGAAACCACGCCATCGGATTTATAACCAATGTTGATTACGACTTCCCTTTTGTTCAATGAAGTTACTTTCCCCATCACAACCTCGCGATCATTGATCTTATTTAATGATTGATCATAGGTTTCGATCAGTTTGTCTTTACTTATCTCGCTATACGTTTCTCCTTTTTCGTAGGCATTCCAATCAAAATCTTCTCTTGGCATTTTTATCTTTTTTGCCTGAGCATTTTTTTTCTCTTCTTCCGTTTGCTTTTCTTCCGGAAGCCCTGCTTTCGGCTCTTCAGTTGCGATTTCTTTACTCCCCTCTTCCACTGGCTGTTTCTCAGTGGATGAAACAATTTCTTCAGGAATTGTATTTTCCTGCACTTCAATCACTTCTTCCTGCTTTTCTTTGTTAAGTTCTTCACTCATGTTTGTTTGAAAAAATATTTAATTAAGTTAGACTTTATGTTGTCCGAAATAAAACGGCTGCAAAGATACGCTTTTTAATTTTGATAATAAATGGATTTAGAGTGTTTTTTTGTCTATTTAAAAGAATCAAGAGGTATTTGATACTTAACACATAAATTTGTACATTTGCAACTATGTTTGTTGATACCATATACAAAGGTTTTATTATAGGCATATTAGTATCCGCTCCGATGGGACCGATCGGATTGCTGTGCATTCAGCGAACTATCAACAAAGGTAGGTGGCATGGGTTTCTTTCGGGAGTAGGCGCCGCTTTTTCAGACCTTTCTTATGCTGTGATTACGTGCATGGGAATGGGTATTGTGATTTCTTTTGTGGAAAATAATCAAAGGGTCTTGCAAATATTAGGAAGTATTTTGTTGATGGCATATGGTATTTATACTTTTTTTTCCAATCCTTCTAAAAATTTGAAGAAAACGACTGAAGGCATAAAAACGTACTCTCTTCCTCAGGACGCAATTACCGCCTTTCTGTTGACATTTTCCAACCCGTTGATTATCCTCATTTATATTGCGCTCTTTGCCCGTTTCAATTTTATTTCTCCCGACCAATTTATCTCTCCGAAAGCCTATATTTATTCAATGTTGGCGGGTCTCTTCTGTATTTTTCTCGGCGCTTTGGCTTGGTGGTATGCCATTAGTTTTTTTGTAGCCAAACTTCGTAAAATTTTCAACGTGCGCGGCATGTGGATTATGAATCGGATTATCGGCTGCATCATTTTTGTTCTATCCTTAATGGGTATCTTCTTTTCTTTCAAATGAAAGAACAAAAACTTTGATGCAAAGAAAAACTCGCCTCTTACGTCTTCAAAAGGACTTATCGGATAAATTTTGGAATGGCCTAGCGTCTCCAACTTTTTCTTAACCAACCTGCCGAAAAAGCAAGCGACAAATCGTGTATTTTACGCATAAAAATCGGGAAAAAGAGCCCAAATCGTCCACTTTTTACCTCATAATAAACGCTTTGGGACTTTCAGTCGAATTAAATTCAGTTTAGAGATTAACAAAAGATATAAAGATTTTCATAAAAAAAAACTATAATATTTGGTATTAACAAGATATAATAGTATATTTGCAGGCAAATTAGGAGGAGGGAGGCTAAGGCCTCCTTTTTTCGTTTTTTTATTGAAACGCAACAACAGAAAATGCAGAAGGGATGATCGAAACAGTCAAACTGAAAGAAATAGTGGGAAGGTACTTAGAGGGTACGGATAAATATTTGGTAGACGTGGAAATAAGGCCAGACAACAAAATTCTTATAGAAATCGACGGTGATCAAGCGATTTCCATTGACGATTGCGTAGACCTTACGCGCTGTATCGAATCGCAATTGAATCGGGAAGAAGAAGATTACGAACTGGAAGTAGGATCTGCGGGTATCTCCCAAGCCTTCAAAGTGTTGCGTCAATACAAAAAAAATACTGGAAATGAAGTGGAAGTACTGCTTAAAACGGGTATGAAATACGCCGGAATCCTGAAAGAAGCCGGCGATCAACACATTCTTCTGACGGTAGAAAAACAAATCAAACCGGAAGGCGCTAAACGCAAAATCTGTGTGCAAGAAGACGTAAGGTTTGATTACCATGAAATTAAATATACAAAAAACATAATTAGATTCAAATAGAAAAGTATGGCAAGGAAACAGGCAGAACCAAGTATGATAGAGACATTTGCGGACTTCAAAGAAAACAAGAATGTCGATCGGACAACCTTGATCAGTGTATTGGAAGAGGCTTTTAGGAATGTTATAAGCAAAATGTTCGGTTCGGATGAAAATTATGATATCATTATAAATCCCGATAAGGGAGACTTTGAAATCTGGAGAAACCGCGAAGTTGTTCCAGATAATGAATTGGCTGATTCGAATTTACAAATATCCTTGACAGAGGCTCAAAAAATAGATCCTGATTATGAAGTAGGCGAAGAAATTACGGATGCAGTTGATTTTGCCGGTTTTGGCCGACGGGCCGTTTTAAATCTTCGTCAGGCGCTGGCTTCCAAAATATTGGAATTGCAAAAAGATACGCTCTATAACAAATATAAAGATCAAGTAGGACAAATCGTTTCCGGAGAAGTGTATCAAATCTGGAAAAAAGAAATTCTTTTATTAGACGATGAAGGGAACGAATTGATTCTTCCTAAAACAGAACAAATACCGGGTGATTTTTTCCGTAAAAACGAAACCCGCCGCGCAGTGGTTGTCAAAGTCGACAATCAAAACAACAATCCGAAGATTATTCTTTCGCGTACATCCAACTTGTTTATGCAACGCTTGTTTGAATTGGAAGTACCCGAAATACACGACGGTTTGATTACTATCAAACGCATTGCGCGGATTCCCGGCGAAAGAGCCAAAGTAGCCGTCGAATCTTACGACGACCGCATCGATCCGGTAGGCGCTTGCGTAGGAATGAAAGGCGCTCGTATCCACGGAATTGTACGCGAATTATGTAACGAAAATATAGATGTCATCAATTATACCGCTAATGTTTCCCTCTTTATCCAACGGGCTTTGAGTCCGGCTAAAATTTCTTCCATCAAAATACGGGAAGAAGAAAAGAAAGCTGAAGTATACCTTCGCCCCGAAGAGGTTTCATTGGCCATAGGAAAAGGAGGATTAAATATTAAATTGGCCAGTATGCTGACCGAATACACCATCGACGTATTCCGAGATGTCGATATTGACGGCGAAGATATTTATCTGGATGAATTTGCCGATGAAATCGAAATGTGGGTTATCGACAGTCTGAAAAATATCGGTTGCTACACGGCTAAAAATGTTTTGGCTTTGGGACGGGATGAAATTATTGAAAAAGCCGATCTGGAAGAAAATACAGTCGATGAAGTACTGGGAATCCTCAACGCCGAATTTGAAGAAGAATAAATAATGTATATCCATGCTTCAATGCGCCGATAGGCTAATCCATAAAGCTAATTAACGCAATGTGCATCGCTACATTACCACATTATAAATAATTGTATGTCTATTAGATTAAATAAAGTAACAAGAAATTTAAATGTAGGACTTTCAACAGTAGTGGAATTCCTGCAAAAAAAAGGTTTTCCTACAGAGGCAAACCCTAATACGAAAATTAGTGATGAAGAATATGAACTTCTCATTAAGGAATTTAATAAAGATAAAAATTTGAAACTAGAATCTGAGAAGATTAGCCAAGAACGCCACCACAAAGAAAAAAAAGGCAGTGTGGCGGTAGCTGGATATGAAAGCAAACCGAAAAAAGTAGAAGAAATAAAAACTGAAGTTCCCGAAGATATTAAACCCAAAGTGATAATTAAAGGTCGATTGGATCTCAACTCGCTGGGAAAGAAAAAATCTGTTCCCAAACCTGTTGCGAGAGAGGATAAGAAAGAGGTAAAAAAAGAGATAATTCCTGTGGCGGAAGAGAAAAAAATAGAGAAAGTAGAAAAAGCAGCAGTAATCGAAGAAATTATTCCAAAGGAAATAGAAGAAATTCCGGAAATAATCGAATCGACGCCACTTATCGAAGAAGTCGTTGAAGAAGAGTACAGAGAGAAAGAAATAGAAGACGATAAGACAAACGAGAGAGAGGAAGAAATCGAGATAAAAACCGAAATCGAAGAAGAAATTGAAAGAGAGGAAGAAGAAACGACAGAAATCGAAGAAATAGAAACAACGGAAGAACCTGAAGTTCAGGAAATTTCAGAAGAAGAGATTCCATCTGTGGAAAAAGAAAAAACGGAAATTTTCCGAATCAACAAGCAAAGGATAGAACCCTCTATCAAGGTGACGGGTAAAATCGATTTGTCGGCAATCAATCTTTCTACCCGTCCCAAGAAAAAGACAAAAGAAGAAAAGAGGAAGGAAAGAGCGGAAAAAGAAAAGAAAGCAGCTTTAGCTTCCGAAATCAAGAAAGCGGCTCAGGAAGAAGCTAAATCGGAAAAAAGAGAAAAACCGGTTCTTACCAAAAAAACGGATACGAACGAGGCAAAAAAGAAAAAACGCAACCGGATCAAACGCGAAAAAATCGACATTGAAAAGGGAGCTCCAGCAGCGGCAACAACCAAAAGCGATAGTCCTCGCTTGAAGCTTCGCAAACCAGTTTCCAAAGCGGAAATAAACGAAGAAGATGTACAAAAGCAAATCAAGGAAACCCTGGCGCGTTTGACGAACAAAGGTCAAAAGAAGGGGGCAAAATACCGAAAGGAAAAACGGGAAGCTGTATCGCAACGTCAAAATGAACAGTATGAAAGAGATGTACGAGGCAGCAAAATTATTAAAATTACGGAATTTGTAACGGCCAACGATTTGGCCAGCATGATGAATGTTCCAGTAGTACAAATCATTTCGACTTGCATGTCGATCGGTATCATGGTATCTATCAATCAACGCTTGGATGCAGAAACAATCAATATTGTCGCCGACGAATTCGGGTATAAAACCGAATACGTAAGCGCGGAAGTTGTAGATGCAATTAGCGAAGAAAAAGACAATGAACAGGACCTGATGCCGCGTCCTCCGATCGTAACAGTCATGGGACATGTCGACCACGGGAAAACGTCGCTGCTGGACAATATCCGCAATACGAACGTTATTGCCGGAGAAGCGGGAGGAATTACGCAACACATCGGCGCTTACAACGTAGAATTGGCCAATGGCCGCAAGATTACGTTCTTAGATACTCCTGGTCACGAAGCATTTACAGCTATGCGCGCCCGCGGGGCAAGCGTTACCGATATTGCCATCATCATTGTGGCAGCCGACGACAATGTGATGCCGCAAACCGTTGAAGCCATCAACCACGCTTCTGCAGCGAATGTCCCGATTATATTTGCTATCAATAAAATAGATAAACCGGGCGCCAATCCTGAAAAAATAAAAGAAACGCTGGCGGGAATGAATTACTTAGTGGAAGACTGGGGCGGAAAATATCAATCGCAAGACATTTCGGCCAAAAAAGGAATCGGCGTTCAAGAATTGCTGGAAAAAGTACTGTTAGAAGCTGAAATGCGGGATTTGAAAG
Source organism: Candidatus Azobacteroides sp. (assembly GCA_009783445.1). Lineage (GTDB taxonomy): Bacteria > Bacteroidota > Bacteroidia > Bacteroidales > Azobacteroidaceae > Azobacteroides. Next base: position 12,675 of record WRFY01000071.1, read on the forward strand.
CCAATCCCAAAAGAAGAGCGGTAGGCTCGGTCATCGAATCTTCCTTAGATAAGGGACGGGGCTATATAGTGACGATGCTGGTGCAAAACGGTACGCTGAAAATGGGCGATGTCATTTTGGCGGGAACACATCATGGCCGGGTAAAAGCCATGTTCAACGAACGGAATCAACGAATCATGGAAGCGGGGCCTTCCGAACCGGTATTGATTCTCGGCTTGAATGGCGCTCCCCAGGCAGGAGATACGATTAACGTCATGGAAACCGAACAGGAAGCAAGGGAAATCGCCTCCAAACGCGAACAATTGCAGCGCGAACAAGGCTTGCGCACGCAAAAATTGTTGACTTTAGACGATATTGGCCGGCGGATAGCTGTGGGCAACTTCCAGCAATTGAATGTAATTGTCCGAGGCGACGTCGACGGTTCCGTAGAAGCTTTGTCCGATTCGTTGATCCGGCTTTCTACCGAACAAATTCAAGTAAATGTGATTCACAAAGGTGTAGGACAGATATCCGAATCGGATGTGATTTTGGCCGCCGCTTCCGAAGCCGTCATCGTAGGATTCCAAGTGCGTCCTTCGCAATCGGCACGCAAACTGGCGGAAAAAGAAGGCGTCGATATCCGTTTGTACTCCATTATCTACGATGCCATAGAGGAAGTCAAGGCCGCTATGGAAGGAATGCTTTCGCCCGAAATCAAGGAAGAAATCGTTGGCAATGTCGAAATCCGCGAAGTATTCAAAATTACCAAAGTGGGTTCTGTAGCAGGATGTTTGGTACGGGAAGGCAAAATCAGGAGAGGCAACAAAATCCGCCTCATACGGGATGGCATCGTGATTTATACAGGAGAACTGGGTTCGCTGAAACGCTTCAAAGACGACGTCAAAGAAGTAACGCAAGGATATGAATGCGGTTTGAATATCCAAAATTTTAACGACATCAAAGTAGGCGATATTGTAGAAGCATTTGAAGAAGTAGAAGTAAAACAAACCTTATAGCGTGGAAACGGCGCCCAATGAATTGGCTGGACTTAGTCATACTTGTTTGCATCGGATTTGGTTTGATAAAAGGTCTCATCGACGGATTTGTCAAACAGATGATTTCGCTTTTGGCGCTGGTCGCAGCCATATTCTGCGCGGGAAAAATAGCCATACCTTTTCGCCAATTTCTATCGTCTGTTTTCACTTCTAACACGTTTCAGCCGATATTGACCGGCATCTGTTATTTGCTGGCCTTTTCATTGATCGTAAGCGGAATTGTCCTGTTAGGAAGATTAATCGACTTAGCCGTAAAAAAAACAGTGGCTAAACCGTTGAACATTCTTTTGGGAGGTATGTTTGGCGTGTTTGTATGGGTTCTTTCCTTAAGTATATTATTCAATGTGCTGGCCGTTTTCAATTACAACTCCCATATTATTTCAAAACAAACGCAAAAAAACTCTATTTTTTACGAACGCACCAAAGAAGTTGTACCCCGCCTCTACCCTTTTTTGAAGTATTATTTTACTTCTCCTCCGCCTCCTTCCAGAGGTCCATTGTTAATATCTAATAGAAGGTCAAACGCAGAATCGTACTCGCAGTCCATAAGCTAAAATTCTATCGCTATTGATATTTATGTCTATGAAATTCGTATGCCTGTTCTTTTTTGTACAGTTCCGCATTTAACCCGGATGATTGATTTTCGTATAAACATTTTTTGTTGTTTTATATTTGCTCAAATACCTTTTCAAAAGCCCTTATATTTTCTTGATTCCGAGACTTGTCGAATACTGCGAATACGATTTCTCGGAAACATTTACCATATTTTCCTGCTTGCGTCAGGTAATGCGCAAAATAAGCCGCGACATCTTCCGGTTTATTCTGAAAAACGCCGCAGCCCCATGCACCCAAAATCACTTTTTCCACTTTTTGTAAAACAAAAACAGACAGCATTTTATCTATTCTGGACAACATCGTTTGCTCCACCTGTGATAATTCCAGCGGATTGTTCTGCTTTATTGCGCCGACATTGACCGCTGGACTGGTCAAAATATCCAACAAAAATGGTTGCGCAAGCAATTCATTCGCATCATTCTTGAAAAATACTACATCTGGACTATAAATCATATAATCAGAATATAAATAAGTAGTTAACGAGCGATTGTAGTCGTACATTTCGCGTTGAAATTTTGTTAAAGTAGGGTATAATGCCGAATTTCTTGCCAAACTTTCTTCCTGTGCCTGCGCTCCATTTAAAAATCCGCCGCCGGGATTTTTGGCGGAAGCAAAATTCAAGCAGCCGGTTTTCCCGTTTGTTTCTTGCATTGGCAGGGCTGCTTCAATAGACGTACAATTTTTCACGGCAATCCGAGTTTGAAAATTACGTCCGGCAATAATTTGTTGCGTTTCCCCTTGCACAGCCTCCCAAGCCTCCGGCGAATAAAGTTGCGCTTTATTTATGGACTGCTGGATAAAACGGGCAGTATCTATTTGCCTGCCATTAACTGTATAGAATCCTTTCTCTATGATTAGCAGCGTTTCCTGCGCCTTTTGCGCACGGTAATTTCTTGCGTCCATGTCTTTAAAATAATTTCGAAGGTCAAATTTACAGATTTTCTTGAATAATCGACTTTTTCTTAACAAACATATTCTACTTCCTGCGCTTCCCAAACCTATGGAATTTCCAGTTTATGCAGCATCTTATCCGAAACCGGTTGGGGAAGCGGATATTCCCGTTCTCGATTCTATTCCACCCCGATTGAATACCGTTTTTCGATATAGACAATATTTATCCGACATAATTTTCAATTTTTTAATTTTCAACTTTCACTTTTCTATTTATCCAACTCCGCTTTAATTATCCTTACCGGATTTCCCCTTTCCAGTTCGTTGTGATTTTGCCAATTGCTTTGTACAAAAGCCATGGCCCGTTCCTGTTCGTAAGCCGCTAATTTGATTTTCAACCGCTCAATCGCTTGCTTTTTGTTCTGCAGTTGCGAACGTTCATCGGAAGCCGTTACGCTGATACCCGAAGGAATGTGCGTTACTCGAACCGCCGATTCCGTCTTGTTTACATGCTGACCGCCGGGACCCGATGCTTTCAAGGTTTGAACGCGGAGTTCGCTTTCATTCCATAAATTTTCTTCATAGACCGACAAGCATTGAACGCCAACAAACCAGTTTTTGCGCTTATGGAACTTCCGGTAAGGACTTTGAGCAATCCATTGCACCGTTCCTTCCCACGAATCAACAAAAGTATCCAGATTTTCTCCGGCAAGAAAGAGTACGGCTGATAGCAATGTCCGGTTTAGCTCGCCTTCTTCCCGTTCTACTACTTCTGCATAAATCCCTTGTTGCTTCGCTTCTTTCAGCATTTTTTCCACAATTTTGGAAACGACCCGGCAACATTCTGCCGGACCTCTTCCCGATGTTATTTGAATATACGTTTTTTCCATTGCTTCTATTCTTCATTCATTCGTACTATCCGTGGCCTGAATTTCCCCTGAATGTTTACCAGTTCTTTTTGAAAATCCATTACCCGGTCGATGTTTTTGTAAGCCGGCGGCGCTTCTTCCACGCTTCCGCCAATGAGTTGGACGCCTGCGCCGGTTAACATCTTTTTGAGAGCCGACTGTGTAAAATTTTCTTTCGCTTTCTGGCGCGACATTGCCCTGCCTGCGCCGTGCGAAGCCGAGTACAACGATTCGGATATACCGCAACCCTGTACTAAATATCCCGATGTAGTCATGCTTCCGGGAATAATGCCCGGCTCGCCGGTATGCGCCGGTGTCGCTCCTTTGCGATGCACAATGGCTTCCTGTCCGTTTTCCAATCGTTCCTTCCATGCAAAATTGTGATGGTTTCCGATAGTCGTTTGTATTTTCACTCCCAACGCTTTGGCCATATTGATATGAATGCGTTCATGGCAGGCCTGAGCATAATCGCCCGCCAAACTCATGCTCATCCAATAGGATTGTCCGGCTTCGGAATCCAAGTCGAGCCATGCAAAATGTCCGGCTTCCTTCGGCAAACGACATTGTTCGCGGGCGATTTCACTGTACCGATGAGCGATTTCTGTTCCCAAACCGCGCGAACCGGAATGGGAAAGCAGAGCTGCATACGATCCAGCAGGTAAACCCAAGCAATTTTCGTCGAACAGTTCCAATTCGCCCATTTCCACAAAATGATTGCCTCCTCCGGAAGAACCCAATTGCCGCACGGCTTTCCCACGTAAGTTTTTCAAGAAAGCATCTGTTTGAAATTCAGTGCGTTCTAATATTTCGTGTTCTTGTGGAAACAGGATGCCGCCTTCCATACCGAAATGCGTATTTTCTTTCAATGCCTGTTTGATTTGAAATGCGTAACGGCTCAGAAACGCGGGGTTTTCTTCCAAAACCGACAGCGACATCCGACAACCGATGTCAACCCCTACTGCGTATGGAATAACCGCATGATCGACGGCTAATACTCCGCCGATCGGTAAACCATAGCCAACATGGGCGTCTGCCATTAATGCTCCTGCCAGTGAAACCGGCAGACGCATGGCCAGCCCCATTTGTTCTTTGGCAATAGTTTCGATGTATTTTCCACCATACGTCTTAAATGCCAAAGCTTTTTCTCTTAATTCGTAAACGGAGAAAACTTTCGTTTCTTCCGGCGGACAAAAATGCCTGGCCAATTTACCCCAGATTTCATCGTCAACAAAAGGTTGGGGAGTATCTAATATTTGCTCCAATATCTGGATCACATGTTCTTTCGTATCGTGTTTACAGTATTTTGATATGATAAGAGTGGCTAAACTACGCGCCACATTGTTTGTATAACCGATTTTACTTAATGTTTTCGGTTGAATTTGTAAAGCCATAATTGTTTTTTTAGGATAGATTGTATGCGGGCATTCGATATATACAAAGCACGGTACGCGCATACGCTACCTTAATTTGAAAAAATGAATAAAATGTGTGGATTAAAAGGCGAATTACTGATTTATTGAAAAGATATAATAAACCCTCGTTTCCGGTTGTATGACCGGAATGTAATTCTGATTGCGATATGTATTTATTTCTCCAGCATAGCTAAACCCTTTCCTAATCGTTAATGGGTTTATATTTTTTTCTAAACAGGGCAAAGATAAGAGTCTTTTTTTAAATCAGCAATAAATAGACCCAAAATAATCAAAAATTAGTGTAATGATTGTTGTTGCCTTAGTAAAATGTATATAATTTATCGCTACTAACCGACTAAAATCTCACGCGGCACTTTAAAAGTATGCTGGTATAAAAATTTGACAATGAGAGTAATGGAGCTATTTTTGTACTACAAAATTTTTATTTTATATCATTTTTGGTTTATGAAAAATAACAATAGTGCAAATATAAAGAAAAACGGCAAAAAATCGTCCAGTCAGCAAAATTATTTCTGCAAAGATTGCGAATGTCAGTCTATCGGAGGATCCTGCACTGACTGATCACGCTTGACATTCAGTCTACATAGAAAATATGGTTATAATTGTTAAATATGCATTAATTATATTGTAAATTATTATTTTACAGCAGATTAAATGTGTATACTTTGAATTAGTTTGTCTATTTATCGTGATTTCATTTCATGTAAAATTCCAAGACTAAAAGAATTCTCTAATTATGCATTATTATAACGACAGCAATAACCATGCAACACAAGATAGACCTCCACACAAAAAAAATAACCATTTAACTACCCGAGATATCCCCATTGTTTGCAAAAAGAATGAACTACATATTTTTGTTTCCAAATATATGAATGCTATTAGAAATAAAATTCCTAAGCAAATACTCAATTCCTAAACGAAACAAACTCGTAAACCATAAATTCATTATTATTACAAAAGAAAAAGTTATTAATGACATCTGTGTTAGTCCCCAATGAAGTTTCTTATTTATCCAAAAACTAAGTCCTGTAATTATTAGCAATGAGTATAAAAATATGTTTTTATTACAGGATTCTTTATATTTAAACCACTCCACAACTCC
>WRFY01000072.1 GCA_009783445.1 Candidatus Azobacteroides sp.
TGATGTCGATATTCGGCAAAGTTTCTAATTCGCTTGTTCCCCAATGATAATAAGTATGTTTCAGCAATTCGATCCATAATCGTAATTGGCATATTTTTACCGAATTAGGATTAATATCAACTCCAAACAAGCAATTTTCGATGATTGTTTGTTTTTCTTTGAAAAAAGTTTCTTGAACTCGCTGACTTTCTGTATTTTTCGGATTATAAGTAAAATAAGTATTTTCATTATCTGTAATGATCAACTCGTCTTTTTCAACTATAACGCTATAATCTCTAAGTTTTTTACCCTTTTTATCTGTCAAAATACCTAATTCAGATTTTAGAAAAATCATTTCGTTCAAAGCAGATACAAGAAAATGACCCGAACCGACTGCGGGATCGCAAATGCGCAGGGTGTTAAAAATCTCGTTTGCTTCGTCAATATTTTCGATTTTATTGTAAAGTTCGTTTATCGTTTGGCAATTCCAACCCTTTACTTCATTGAATTTTTGGATAACAGCTCTCCCAATAGTTTCACGACACATATACATGGTAATAAACGACGGTGTGAAAAAGGAACCGTCTTTATAACCGTTTATTTTTTCAAAGATTAAGCCCAACACAGAAGCCGAAATCAACGATTTATCTCTTCCTAAATGGTCTTTCGAACCTTCGCTGCTGAAATCGTAAGCATCTAAAAAACGCAACAAATATTCTAATGGACGCATTTTCATTGTATGCGGTATGCTTTTATCTTGCCCATACAAGACCGATTTGGAATATAGCACCATTTGAATATTGTTCTGTAAACTGTCTATATTAATAGTTTTATCTTCTATTTCGGTCATATCAAACAAAGAACTGTTAAGATAGGGAACATGCACAAATTTGGATTTGATATTTGCCGACCGTTCATCTTCCTTTTTTGCTAAAACTGAGAAAAAAAGTGTAAGTAAATCGTTATAATCGTTTAATTTATCTGACGAAAGAAAAGAATAATCTTTATTTCCGTTGTGATATTTGAGAATTTGCGATTCGAGTAATTTCAAAAACAAAATTCGGTTAATCCAAGTAATCGCTAAATCCAACGCAACATCGAATTGCAGAGATGGGGTGTTTTGCATTTCTGTTGGCAGATTATCCCATTTACCCATAATATCAATTCGTTCAATAGTATTTTCAATAAGGGAGCCGCTGTCGCGATCTTTTTCTTTTTTACGAACAATCAATTTCCGGTTATCCCGAGTAATTTCTTCCAAACCGATAATATGCAGAAGTTCAGCATAAAATTCTTTATTTAAATGATTATTGTCGATAGTAGAAGATAATTTGAGCAAATGTGTGGGCGATAGAAATTTGTACAGCGCTATCAACTTTTTATCATCTTCTTCATTCGCATTGCGAATGATTTCTTCATATTCTCGAATGTCGAAATGCGTATATGGAATCTCATTTTGAAGTGTTTGTATTTCGGGCGATGCAATTTCCTTATAGAAAAAATTGGTACTTGTACCCGATAATTTTCCTTCCCGAAATTGCTCGAAACGATTGAGTAAGACTTTATTTTGATAAAATAGTTTTTCAAAATCCTGTGCGTCAAACACAAACCATTCATAAATATTGGTTATAATCAAATAACGTAATTCAAAATTCTTGCCGGTTTTCCGTTCTCTTAAATAATACAATACCAATTCTTGAAATGATTTGACATTCAGATTATTAACGCTAACCATTTCCGATTTATTTACAGGGCTTTTCGCTTCAATCAAAACTCCAACAGAAGAAGTTACATCATTACTATTATGAATAACCAAATCATTTTTACCTTTGGTGTTTATGTAATGTTTATCCTTGTAATATACCGAATTAAGAAAATTCATTACATCAATTTTGTAATGTTCTTCCGTTTCCTTATTCTCAGTATTTTTAATATTATTGAGTAAATTAATAAACTCTTTTTTGAAACGTTCAATCTCTTTCCCTTCCGGCTTTTTTGAAGCAAAAGCCGGATTCAGCGCCTGTTTAGGGGATTTTATGTTTGAAGCCATAATTTATGTTACTTGATGCAACAAAGGTACTGAAAATATTACGAACCATTTTGATATTATAAATGCGTTCTCCTTTTTTGGTTTGTGGTTGCCATTGAAACTCCGCTTCACTTTTTCCTTTTTCTTTCCTGCATGAGTCCAAAATTCATCGACTCTCAAACTGCTGCAATGATTTGTTTGGGTTTTATTGAATGAACTGAATGCCAAGTATTACAAATATTATAAGATTAGTGCGTGGTCGCTGATTAATTGACGTCCGCAGTCTTTGCAGAAATAATTTTGCTGACGGAACGATTTTTTACCATTTTTCTTTACATTTGCACTTTGACATTAGGGGAACATTATACTATGATTATTTTCATACAACAAAAATCAAATATGGAATCCAAAAAAGCATTAATCATCATCGACATTCAAAACGATTATTTTGAAGGAGGCGCAAATCCTTTGAGCAGGAGCCTTGAAGCAAGTATAAACGCAAAAATGCTGTTGAAAAATTTCAGAGAAAAGTCACTGCCTGTAATTCATGTCCAGCATTTTTCAAGGGGAGCAGATTCAACATTTTTTATTCCGAACACAAAAGGAGTGGAAATCCATGAAAATGTTATGCCTATGAGCGGGGAGAAAGTAATTGCAAAAAATTATCCGAACAGTTTTCGCGAGACAGAGCTGCTGAATTACTTAAAGTCGAACCCCATTACCGATTTAGTCATTTGCGGAATGATGACTCAGATGTGTGTTGATGCAACAACAAGAGCGGCTAAGGATTTTGGATTTACTTGTGTGGTAATCGGAGACGCTTGTGCAACAAAAGATTTAGAAATTCAAGGGGAAAATGTGGCAGCAAATGAAGTGCAAAAATCTTTCCTTGCAGCGCTCAATTATTTTTATTCAACTGTAAAAAATACGCAAGAATATTTGGACGAACAATCATGCACGACTTGCTAACAACCTATTTTTTGGTTCGCTGCATAAAAAAATTTAGCTTGTGGTCTCAAACAAAAGATACGTAAAGATAGATTTTTTGTAATTGAATCCTGCATTTTAAATAATAATGCTAACTTTGCTGCAAAATTTTCTGATTCTCGTTTTTTCTTAGACAAATGTTAGATTATAATGCCTCCGTACTCTTAATATATACGGGTGGAACTATCGGAATGATAGAAGACGCCGAAACCGGCGCTTTGAAATCTTACGACTTCAATCATCTAAAAGAATATGTTCCGGAGTTGAACCGCCTCAAATTTAATATCGACAATATCCAATTCAAAGAACCGATTGATTCATCGGACATGAATCCTGAAAAATGGAAAAAATTGGTGTGGATTATTGAGGATAACTACAACCAATACGATGGTTTTGTGATTTTGCATGGCACGGATACGATGGCTTATTCCGCTTCTGCACTGAGTTTTATGTTGGAAAATATCAACAAGCCTGTCATTCTTACCGGTTCGCAACTTCCCATCGGAAAAATTCGTACCGACGGGAAAGAAAATCTAATCACCGCTTTGGAAATAGCCGTCGATAAAGACCCGTACGGATGCGCTTTCGTAACCGAAGTATGCGTTTTTTTCCAGAATTTGCTGATGCGGGGAAATCGGACAACCAAAATCAATGCCGCTAATTTCAGAGCTTTTCACTCTTTCAACTTTCCGACTTTAGCTGAAGCCGGCGCTTATATCCGTTACCAGCACGAGTTGATGCATCGTCCGCTCCACAATAGTACTCCAAAGTTTCACAGCACGCTGGATCCAAATGTAGCAATCGTGAAACTTTTTCCGGGAATTTCGCCCCAAATATTGCAAGCTATGATTGCTATTCCCCGCTTAAAAGCGATTGTCTTGGAAACGTACGGAGCAGGAAATGCTCCCAGCGAAAAATGGTTTCTGGATATTATCGCCCAAGCCGTCAACAGCGGAATTGTAATCGTTAATGTAACCCAATGCGCTTCCGGTTCGGTAGATATGAATCGTTACCAATCGGGAATGGCTCTAAAAGATATCGGAGTCATTTCGGGTTATGATATAACCACCGAAGCTGCTGTCGCCAAACTGATGTTTCTTTTCGGATACGGGTTAGACCGAAAAGAGGTCAAAATGTATATGAAAATACCGCTCGTAGGAGAAACCACCATCGAATAAACAAATAGTACCTTAAAATGAATTTTTACAGCGTAAGATTTTACTGTTTCTCCAGTTTTTATTGTAATTTTGTGAAAATTTCAAAACCATGGCTTTTATATCATCTTTATATGCGGAAGAGAGCATTTCTTTATTGAAACAGCTTATTGCTATCCCTTCGTTCAGTCGGGAAGAAACGGTTGCAGCCGATTGGCTGGAAACATATTTGATACAAAAAGACTGTTGTCCCCTGAGAAAGGGAAATAATATTTGGTTATTGTCTCCTAAATGGGAAACGTCTAAACCGGTAATTCTATTGAATTCGCATTTAGATACAGTCAAACCGGTAACGGGATGGACCAGAAATCCTTTTTTACCAGAGGAAGAAAATGGAAAATTGTATGGGCTGGGAAGCAACGATGCAGGAGCTTCGCTGATGGCCTTGCTTCAAGTTTTTTTGATATTCGCGTCCAAAAAACATGCCAACAACTTTATTTTTTTAGCTTCTTGCGAAGAAGAAGTTTCCGGAGAAGGAGGGATCGAGTCGGTTTTTTCCGAATTGCCTCCCATTGATCTGGCTATTGTGGGCGAACCTACCGGCATGCAACCGGCTATCGCCGAACGGGGATTAATGGTACTGGACGGTATCGTGTATGGAAAATCGGGACATGCAGCGTTGAATGAAGGCGAAAACGCTATTTACAAGGCGATTCCAATTATTGAATGGTTCAAAAAAAAACAATTTCCCTTGAAAAGCGAATTGCTGGGATCTGTTCAAGCTTCGGTGACCATGGTACATGCCGGAACGCAGCATAATGTCATCCCCGATATTTGTTGCTTTACGGTGGACGTGCGGAGCAACGAATTCTACAACAATGAGCAACTTTTCGAAGAAATAGCCGCTAATTGCGGATGCGAAGTCAAAGCGCGGTCGTTCCGACTCAATTCTTCGCAGATACCGGCAAATCACCCGTTGGTTAAAAGGGCTATCCATTTAGGGCTAAAACCATTTGGCTCCCCTACTTTATCCGATCAGGCATTGATGCGCTTTCCTTCCCTGAAAATAGGGCCGGGAGATTCGTCCCGTTCTCACACTGCCGACGAATTTATTTATTTATCGGAAATCAGCAAAGCCATCGACTGCTACGTCCAACTGTTAAACGATCTGTCTTTGTGAAAATTCATCTTATTTCACACCGACAAATAGATAAACAAAAATACGATGCTTGCATTGAACAAGCGCACAACGGAACCCTTTATGCGGCGTCTTGGTTTTTAGATATTGTCGCTCCCGAATGGGAACTTTTGACGACGAGCGATTACTCTTTTGTCATGCCTCTTCCCCTGAAACGAAAATTTGGCATACCTTATCTATTGCCGCCTTTGTTCTGTCAACAGTTGGGGCTTTTTTCACCGGAAGAAATTACGCAAAACCTTTTGAATGATTTCCTCAAAAAGATTTCGACTGTTTATTGCCTTTTTCCATTGAATGCAGGCAATTTGTTTGATCGCAACGATTTTTATCCCCGTTTGAATTATCGGTTGGACATCAGTCGAAATTATGAAGAAATTAAAAACGGTTACCATTCCAATACCCGTAGCGATTTGAAAAAAACAGTCAAAAACCGTCTTGTGGTAGATCGCACGCTAACGCCTGAATTTTTTTTTGAAATAATGGCAAGACATTCTCCCTATTACGTCGGCGCCCTATTCGAAACAGGGAAAAAGCTGGCAACGGAAGCCCATCTAAGAAATCAAAAACTGATCCGCTGCGTCCGGAAAGAAGAAACAGGAGAAATAGCGGCTTGTATCTTTTTCTTCCGGTGGAAGAACCGTTTCTATTATTTACTTCCTGTTTCTTCTCCCGAAGGGAAAAAATTAAGCGCCATGCGTTTTCTCCTCGACCGTTTTATAGCCGAATTTTCCGGAAAAAATTATCTCCTCGATTTTGAAGGCTCTACCATTCCTTCCGTCGCACAATTTTACCATAATTTTGGCGCAGTCGCCGAAATATATCCCCTTTACCGCGCCATTGCTCCGCCTTTTCATTGGATTCTGAAACAAGCAAACGGCATAGGCAGTTTTCCTCAGTATTGAAAGCTGCTTCCGCCTACAAATTCCCTCAACAACGAAGTATTAGGTAATTCCGACTCATCAATATAATTGAAATAACGCAAAAATTTCAGCAGACGATGCGCTTCCGAAAATTCATTATCCATTTGCGTCACTTCTTTCAATATTGGGTCGGCCATTTTCCGCAAAGCGGCTAACTCATAAAGCATGGCCGAATTAAATGTATCGTCGGCGTCTTCCTGAAAAGGAAAAATCCATTTGTCTTCGCCTTTCCGTACCGACGGCCAACGGGCGATCGTTTCTTTTGCAGAATATCCGCGAAATTGATAATCACGTACAATCCTTCTTATCAAGCGATTATCGGTAGTCGGAATCCAATTGTGATTGTCTAACGGAATAGAAGTTAAAGCAGAAACATAAATTTTATAAATGGCTTCGGGAGAAATGCCGGAAGTCAATATTGGATTCATCGCATGAATTCCTTCCATCACTAAAATGTTATTCTGTTGCAAGCTGACTTTATTCCCTTTATATACTCTTTTTCCGGTCAGAAAATCGTAAGTGGGCAAGGCTACGATTTCACCGGCTAACATTTTCCGTAAATCTTCATTAAAAAGTTCCAAATCAATCGCATAAAGCGATTCATAATCGTATTCGCCAGATTCGTCCAAAGGAGTCAGTTCGCGATTAACATAATAATCGTCCAACGAAATGCCAATGGGATGAAGCGCATTGGCCAATAACTGAATCTGAAGCCGTTTGCAGAAAGTGGTTTTACCCGATGAAGAAGGACCCGAAATAAGCACCACCCGCACGCCTTCGTTGAATCGCTTGTTTATTTCGTCGGCTATTTTACCTATTTTTCTTTCTTGAAGGATTTCAGCTACTTTTACTACAGTCGACATTTCGCCTTCGTGAATGCCTTTGTTCAATTCGCCAACGTTATTCATATCTATCGCTTTCTGATATTGCCGGAATTCCTGAAATACAGACATCATTTTCGTCTGCTTCACATAAGGTTGCAAATCATTGGGGGAGTCAACGTTCGGAATGCGCAACAACAAACCGTCGTAATATTTGACAATATCAAACAGATAAACCCAACTGGTGGACGGAAGCAAGCAACCGTAAAAATCGTCGATGTATCCGTCTAAGGAAACATATTTGCTGTACACTTCCTTGACCGTTTCCAATAAACGCGCTTTGTCTTCCCGATTGTTCTTGCGAAACAAATCAGTTACAATCGGCGTTTGTTCTTCATGCGATTCGAAAGGCATATTAGCCTTCACTATTTCCTGCATCCGTTCCTTAATGAAAATAACATCTTCTTCCGTGATTCTGCGGCCTATTTCCATTTCGCAATAGTACCCTTTGGAAAGCGCATGTTCGATGTACAATCTTCCGTTCGGAAACAAATCGTGAACCGCTTTCGTCAAAATGCAACAAAGCGAGCGAACGTAAGTTCGCATTCCCGAAGGATCGCTCACCCCGATAAATTCAATATCTTTGGGTTTGTAACAGCGGTAAAGGAGCGATTCCGTTTTATTATTTACCTTTACGCAAGCCGGTTGACTGGAAAGTTGAATGTCCATTTTCTGATAGACTTTCCAAAGTGAAATCCCTACGGGAACTTCTTGGTATCTGGAGTTGTTTTTACAATAAATTTTAATCGTATCATCCATAACAAAACGTTCATAATATGTTAAAATAAGAATTTCGAGTGACAAATGTACAAAATAAATTAAAGGCCGTGCTTATTTTTGTCAGGAAAAGAATTACATTTGCAGCGCAAAAAAAAATAGGCTCGATTTTTTTCTGATGAATTTTTTTCGGGAAAAGAATTAAGCAAAAACAAAAAATATTATAAATTTAAATGAATAACAAAAAATGAAAAAGTTAGTAAGTGTTTCGTTCATTTCTGTGTCGATTTTTATGGGAATTGCATTTTTTTCTTGCAATGCTCAAATTCCCAAAGCTGAATTAAAAACCGATATAGATTCTATTTCGTATGCACAAGGCGTTCTGTATTCTTCTCAGGTAGATCAGATATTTGCTCAGCTCGAATTGGATTCGACTTGCAAGGTCGATTTTGCACGAGGTTTTAAGGAAGGCTTCAATATCGATTCTAAAGATAAAAAAGCTACTGCTTACACCATTGGTAAAACAATAGGACTTCAATTAGGACTTCAATTTATTCCTTATTTCAACAATCAATTGTTTGAAGGCGATTCCACTCAAACAATAAGCCGCGAAAATTTCATGTCGGGTTATTTGAGCAACATCATGCAACCCGAAAAAGCGCTTATTCATGGAGAAGAAGCTCGCATCTATTCTACGAACGCTACTGAAAAAATAAGAAATGCCTCTTTGGAAAAGAAATATGCCGACGTCAAAAAAGAAAATGAAAACTTTTTGGAAAAAAACAAGAGTCAAGCAGGTGTTATCGTTCTGCCAAGCGGCCTTCAATACAAGGTGATTAAAGAAGGAAAAGGCCCTAAACCAAGCGAAACAGACGTAGTGAAAGTACATTACCACGGAACAGATATTCACGGCACCGTCTTTGACAGTTCCGTTGAACGGGGAACTCCCAGCGAATTTTCATTAAACCATGTCATAAAAGGTTGGACAGAAGGGATTCAATTGATGCCGGTGGGTTCAAAATATACCTTTTATGTTCCCTATTATTTAGCTTACGGAGAACAAGGAAGAGGCGGCAATATCGGTCCGTTTTCTACTTTGATCTTTGATGTAGAATTACTTGATATTGTGAAAAAATAAAAATTAATAAAGAAGTGAAGAAGTAGAAAGGATTTTGATCCAATAATCCTTTTTTCTTCTTCGCTTCGCTTAACAACAAATAATGGAAAAAATAGACCAGTTGGATCGAAAGATTCTGGAAATTATCTCTCAAAATGCACGTATTCCGTTCAAAGACGTTGCAGAAGAATGTGGAGTATCGCGGGCAGCCATCCACCAGAGAGTGCAAAAAATGATTGAACTGAAAATCATTGTGGGTTCAGGTTATCACATCAATCCGAGAGTATTGGGATACAATACGTGTACCTTTATTGGCGTCAAATTAGAACGCGGATCCATGTACAAGGATGTAGTTCCTGAACTGGAAAAAATACCCGAAGTCGTAGAATGTCATTTTACTACAGGGCCTTACACTATGTTGATCAAACTGTATGCAAAAGATAATGAGCATTTTATGGAATTATTAAATGGCCGCATACAAGAAATTCCGGGCGTCATTTCGACGGAAACGCTGATTTCTCTGCGCCAAAGCTTCAAGCGGGCATTGCCCATGACAGGCATATCGTGAGCAGTTTGTCTCTCAAAGTTATATCCTGTAGTATCTTTGTTCCAGCGCTATCGGACGACAGTCCGATACGATTATTTAGCGCGCAAATAACTCCGATCACAAAACTCAAGCCCCCCATCATTCGCGGGGGAATGTAAAATATTTGTAATTACATAGTTAAATATACTTAACATTCATAATTCTCTTATTTTTTTTTTTACTTTTGCTCTACAAGTTTTGTTATAGAGAGATTGATTCTATGTTTAAAAATATAGTATTTTCCCTTGCGTCGCTGAGTCTGTTTGTTCATTGTACAAGCGAATCTCCTCAGATTAACGCGGTATGTGAATTAACATCCAACGGAACTTATATAGTCAAATGGGAAACTTTTCCTCCCATGGAGGGAAAGGTGAGAATTTATGAATCTTCTCAACCCGATTCATTCAACATGAATGTTCCTGTTTTTGAAGAAGACATTCAAACGGGCTACAAGCAAATTTTATCCTCGCCGATTTCCATGCATCCCTATTTCAAACTGGTTTTTAACAAACAATATTCCATCGTTACTTCCCTGCGGGTAATTCCCATGCAGGGAATATTCAATTTTAGAGACTTAGGAGGATATTTTACCCACAGCAACAAACAAATCAAGTGGGGAAAGGTCTACCGTTCGGGGTCTTTAACGATGGCTACCAAACGGGACATGGAAACTCTGTATAAAATGGGAATCGAAACTGTGATTGATTTACGAACCGAAAAAGAAAGTTTTTCTTTCCCTAATAAATTCAAAGCGCCGAGGGTATACAACTTGCCGCTGCGGGGAAACCGACACGATATTTTCTTCGACGAAATATTATCGCGAAAAATGAATTTGCCGGAAGTGCTGGTATACAATCATGAGGTTTTTTCATTCCTATTGGAAAACAATTCCGATTATTTTATCAAATTGTTTGATGTGCTTCTGGATGAAAAAAACTATCCGATCGTTATTTTCTGTTCATTGGGAAAAGACCGTACAGCCATTGCCGCCGCCCTTTTGCTGGCCGCTTTGGATGTAGATGAAGACGTCATTATGGAAGATTATCTGAACAATTCGATCAACTACAAATCTTTGGTTCAAAACGCCGACATTTACCCGGAGGAGGTACAGAAAACGATCACTGCCTTGTATAGTTCGCACAAGGAAACGCTCAATTATTCGTTCGAGCGAGTGAAGTCCAATTATGGTTCTCTCGACAACTATTTTGAAAAGGAATTGAATCTTACGCACCGAAAGAGAGAGAAACTTAAGAGTTTATTGCTTTATCCATAAAAGAAATTGTATCTTTGTGGCCGGTTTTAAAAAACAATTTTATTTTGAAGACATTTGAAGAATTAGGTGTTGCTCCCAATATCGTAAGAGCAATCACAGAAATGGGCTACGAGAGTCCAATGCCCGTACAAGAAGAAGTGATTCCTTATTTGCTGGGCAACGATAATGAGGTCATTGCATTAGCGCAAACAGGTACGGGAAAAACAGCGGCATTTGGACTTCCTATCATTCAACAAATTAATGTCAATCTGCAGCAGCCGCAAGCGCTTATTTTATGTCCTACCCGCGAATTATGCCTGCAAATAGCGGACGACTTCAACGATTATTCTAAATACATAGATAAATTAAAAACGCTTCCCGTATACGGAGGCTCCAGTATTGAAAGCCAGATTCGAAGCTTGCAACGAGGCGTACATGTGATTGTGGCGACTCCCGGCCGTTTGATTGACTTAATCAACCGAAAAACGGTAAATCTGCAAGCGGTGAGAAATGTGGTTCTGGACGAAGCAGACGAAATGTTGAATATGGGCTTCTCCGAAAGTATCGACGAAATTCTTTCGCATATCCCCGAAAACAGAAACATGCTCCTTTTCTCAGCAACCATGCCGGCCGAAATCGCCCGGATTACGAAAAAATATATGCGCTCTCCGCATGAAATTATTATCGGACGAAAAAATGAAGGAGCCAAAAACGTCAAGCATATTTACTACATGGTAAACGCTAAAGACAGATACTTAGTGTTGAAAAGATTAGCCGATTACAACCCCAATATATACGGCATTATTTTTTGCCGTACAAAAAAAGAAACGCAGGAAATAGCCGACTTATTGATCAAGGACGGTTACAATGCCGATTCGCTGCACGGCGATCTATCGCAGGCCCAACGCGATTATGTGATGCAGAAATTCCGCATCCGCAACATCCAACTTTTGGTGGCGACCGATGTGGCTGCTCGCGGATTGGACGTGGACGATTTGACTCACATTATCCATTACAGTTTGCCCGACGATGTGGAATCGTATACGCATCGGAGCGGAAGAACCGGAAGAGCAGGCAAAACAGGTACTTCAATTGCCATTATTAACCTAAAAGAGAAGCATAAATTAAAGAACATCGAAAAAATCATTCTTAAAAACTTTGAAGAGGGGACGATTCCTTCTGGAAAACAAATCTGTGAAAAACAACTTTTCAGTCTGATCGACCAATTAGAAAAGGTCAAAGTGAATGAGGAAGAAATCAATGACATACTCCCTTCCATCTACCGAAAGTTGGACTGGTTGGACAAGGAAGACATTATCAAACGACTGATTTCTCATGAATTCAACCGTCTGATTGATTATTACCAAGACGCAGATGAGATAGAAGTTCCACAAGAAAGGGCTAAAAGACGCGAAAAAGGGGAACAAAATCGGTTGGCAAGCAAAGGAAACGGCCGCACTTCCGAAAAAGGGTACGCTCGTTTGTTTATCAATTTAGGTAAAACCGACGGCATGAGTCCGCAAAGTATTATCGGCTTGCTCAACGATCATATTTCAGGAAAAAAAGTTACTGTTGGGCGAATCGATCTGATGAAGAATTTTTCTTTCTTCGAAGTAAAAGAAGCCGACAAAGACAGAGTGATACAAAATTTAGATGGCATAAAAGCTTTTGGACGACGAGTTGCCGTTGAGCAAGCTTCCGAATCGCTTCCAGAAAACCGAAAAAAGAAAACAGAAAGAAATCACATAGAAAAACCGCTGACGAAATTCAAAACTTCCCGACGCCCGCATCAGTCGCAGGCTAAATAACATGTAGATGACGCATGGGTTAAATTTAGCTTCCCAATTGATTTAGGACACGACCCTTGATTCGTTTGGGTTCTATGTTACCCAAGCGTTGTTTTTTGTTTTCTTCGTATTCCGAATAAGAACCTTCGAAGAAAAATACTTCCGAATTGCCTTCAAATGCAAGGATATGCGTACAAATCCGATCGAGAAACCAGCGATCATGGGAAATGACGGCTGCGCAGCCTGCAAAATTTTCCAAACCCTCTTCAAGCGCTCGCAAAGTATTGACGTCTATGTCGTTTGTCGGTTCGTCGAGGAGAAGAACGTTGGCTTCCGATTTCAAGGTCAGCGCCAGATGCAGACGGTTCCTTTCTCCTCCGGACAGTACGCCACACTGTTTTTCTTGATCCGCCCCGCTGAAATTGAATCGTCCCAAATAAGCCCTTGCGTTGATTTCCTTTCCGCCGACTCGAATAAATTCGGCGCCTCCTGAAACTGCCTGAAAAACCGTTTGTTTCGGATCAATTCCCGTATGCGATTGATCGATGTAGCCAATTTTTACCGTTTCGCCTATCTCAAATCTTCCTCGATCGGGTTGTTCCAACTGCATAATCAAACGGAAAAGAGTAGTTTTGCCCGTTCCATTGGGACCAATGATTCCCACGATTCCGTTGGGCGGAAGCATAAAATTCAGATGATCATACAATAGTTTACCGCCGAATGCTTTGGCCACATCGACCGCTTCGATCACTTTGTTTCCCAAACGAGGACCGTTCGGTATAAAAATTTCTAATTTCTCTTCTCGTTCTTTTGTATCCTGATTCAACAATTGTTCGTAGGAATTCAGGCGCGCTTTTCCCTTAGCATGACGAGCTTTGGGAGCCATTCGCGACCATTCCAATTCCCGTTCGAGCGTTTTTCTCCTTTTACTGGCCTGTTTTTCTTCTTGAGCCATTCGCAAAGTTTTCTGTTCCAGCCATGAAGTGTAATTGCCTTTCCATGGAATACCTTCTCCGCGATCCAATTCCAAAATCCATTCGGCTACATGATCCAGAAAATAACGGTCGTGTGTGATGCAAATCACCGTTCCTGCGTATTGCTGCAAGTATTGTTCTAACCAATCGATGGATTCTGCATCTAAATGGTTCGTTGGTTCGTCCAGCAAAAGGATATCCGGTTGTCTCAACAGCAAACGACACAAAGCTACGCGCCGCCTTTCTCCTCCCGAAAGCGTTCCCGCCAATTGGTCTTCCGGCGGACAACGTAATGCATCCATCGCCCGCTCCAGTTTGCTGTCGATGTTCCAAGCGTCCACAGCATCAATTTTGTCCTGTATTTCAGCTTGGCGGACAAACAGTTGATCCATCTTGTCGGAATCTTCGTAATATTCGGGAAGCGCAAATTTTTCATTTATTTCTTCATATTCTTTCAAAATATCCATAACTTCCTGAACGCCTTCCTGCACGATTTCTTTTACCGTTTTGGAGTCGTTCAAATGAGGCTCTTGTTCTAAATAGCCAATGGAATAACCCGCCGAAAAAATGACTTCGCCTTGGTATTCTTTTTCTATTCCGGCAATTATCTTGAGTAAGGTAGATTTACCGGAACCGTTCAAACCAATGACGCCGATTTTAGCGCCATAGTAAAAGGATAGATAGATATTTTTTAGCACCTGTTTATGAGGAGGAAAAGTTTTACTTACCCCTACCATCGAAAAAATGATTTTCTTGTCGTCTGCCATAATTACAATTTGAATTTGATGCGATTGCAAATTTACAACAAAAAAACGGAAGGAGACATCTTTTCATAAAATATTGAAACGTACGATGATTTCCTGTACGGCTTTACCGATGAGATTGTAGCCAACACTTCTTCGAAAGCTTCTACCTCCAGAAATATGTCGGGGGGGAAGGCGAAAAAGAGAGCAATTTTTTTGATATATTAATTTTTTCAAAAAAATCATTATCTTTGCATTGGTTTGCAAAAACTCATCAACAAATCTTAAATGCAATACAACATGAAAAAATCACTAATTGCTTTACTCTTACTTCTATTCTCTTTGCAATTCCTGAGCGGTCAAGACAAAATCATTACGATTGAGCAAGATACTATTCTTTGCCGAATTGTAGCCATTTCTCCCGCCTATATTCATTATGAACAAAAAGGCGAAAATCAGCAGGTAATCGGCAAATTTATTCCAACGGAACAAGTATTAGAATTTTTACGTACAACGCCATCATCCGAAACGAATCCATACTTATGGATTGGCGACAGGCAAAAAATCAAACCTGCGCGTCCTTGGCTGATTGGAATACAACTGGGAGGCGCTTCCATCCTGACCTCTTCCGCCAATGACGAAAGAGCCATGATCAATATGAACATCCCCAAATCGCAAGCCAGCGATTATTGTAAACAACTCAAGCAAGGATGGAGTTTCAGCGGCGATATTCATTATCTGCTTTCCAATTTGTTTGGAGTAGGGGCAAGGTATTCTTTCTTTGTTTCTTCTGCGCAACAAGATTTTGCGATCAAAGCCAACGATTATTATCCCGAATATATGTATTTGAATATAAAAGAAAAACAAATGATCCATTATGTGGGACCGTCGGTAATTTTCCAGCAATGGTTAGACAAAAACCACAAATTTCAACTGAATGAAACGCTCTCGGCAGGATACGTACATTACAGGGATGAAGTACGGATGATGTTTCCCTATCCCAATTTATTAGTCGAAGGCAACACCTGGGGTGCAAACGTCGGTTTATCTGCGGAGTATTATCCCGTTTCATACCTGTCTGTCGGTTTGAATGCCGATTTGATATATGCCAAGCTAACCAAACTGGACTATTCTACAAAAGAAGAGACGCAAACAGTCAATTTGAATAAAAATGATCAGTTAAACCTTTTACGATTAGATTACTCGCTCAGTATCCGTTTTCATTTTTAATAAAACATAAACAACCATGAAACATTTGATTCAATATATTGTCCTTTCAATCGTTCTATTATTTACTTTTTCCTGCAGTAACGATTTTTTGAAAGAAAGCGTGGATTATAATTCTTATTTGGGCGAGAATTCAATAATTGTCGTGTCTCCCAATTGGGCAGCCCAAGATTACACTCTCTATTGCTCAGGCGTTGGAAACGCCAAGTTTACGGTTGTGCATGCACCTGAGTGGTTAAATATCTCTGCACAGTCGGGGGAATTTATCAATAACATTGCTACTCTGAATTGCAAGGCAAACGCCTGCAGCGCCTTTTCCGCAGTAGGCGTTTACGACACTTATATGACTTTGTCGGTTGCAGGCACTGGCAATGTGGTAATTCCCATATTGTATATTACGGAAGGAAATCCGGTTATTGAAACGTCCAACAGCTTAATGATCAGTTATGATTATGGTGGTTCTTACAACGGTATATTGTCGATCAAAAATGCGGGTCAGGGTATTCTGTTGTGGAATATTTTGGAATATCCCCAATGGCTTATAGTGAGTAACAACAATGGGATGATGTACGGATATAGTTCTATATTGCCATACAATGCGGAAGAAACTGTTTATGTGACCTTTGATCCGAATGTCCCTTTTCAGGAAGGACTTTCCGGCAAACTCGTTATTGGCAGTAATGATAAAAACAAACCGGAAGTGGAGGTGGAAATACAAATGGATTTGGGAAACCCTGCGTTCTATTCCTATTTTGTTCCTACGCTGGATTTCGGGAGAACCGAGACGACCTTGCCGTTTGAGTTTTCCAATCAAGGAAACGGAATTTTGGCATGGACGATAGAAGGATGTCCTGAATGGCTCAGCGTATCCAGAACAAGCGGTTATTCGTACCCTTATTCATGGGATAATTTAACATTTACCTGCAATAGAGGCTTAGTTCCGTCCGGCGTCAATACAATCACTATTTATTTGAAAACCAACGATAAAGATAATCTTTCGCTTCCGATTGCGGTGACGGCGAGCAATTATGTGGCCAATTCCAATGATGTAAAGGCAATCGAAGGGAATGTTACGGACGTCCGCTTAGACCGACAATCGGATATTTTGTATTTTACCACCAGTCAGCCCAACCGTTTCGTGGCGTATGATATAAAAAACAGGACGATTGCCCGTGAAATATCGCTCAATTATGCCCCTACCTGTTTCAGTTTGTCGGAGGATGGTCGCAATGCGGTCATCGGACACAGCGGGTATGTTAGTTCCATTGACATGGATCGCTTTTCCGTAACCAAAACCATTGAAGTCAATCACATTGTTTCTGATATCGAATGGGCAAAAGATGGCTGGTGCTGTTATACGGAAAATAGTATGCAATGGAGTTATTTGTACTGGATCAACTTGAATACAAACGAAGCAAGCGAAAACGGCAGTTTATATGGAGGTTGCATGTTACGTAAGATGCCCAATCAAGATTATATTATGGCCTCGGAGGTAAATCTTTCAAGCGGAGTATACATTTTTGACATCAGCACAAGAAATAAAAAATATGACGATTTCATTTATGTGGGCAATTTTTGGTTTTCCGAAAAGGGAACCTATCTATTTTCAGGAGAAAATATTTACAGAACATCTTCATTTTTTACGCAAGATTATTCGTCAATCTCTCCCATCGGCAGATTTTCTCCGGCTCCGAATCGCGTCTTTTGGGTCGATCATCACGAAGCGAAGCATAACGTATGGATTTTGTCTTCACCTTCGGATTATTATTCTGATGAAAATCCAAGAAATATTCTACAGTATGAAGATAACGATTACACGCGCAAGGCCGTTTATTGTTTCGACAATCTTTACGGCAGCCGTTTGGTTCAAGCCCAATATGTTTTTGCCAATAATGCCGGAACTGAATTGGTAGTGCTGCGGAATGCCATCTACGATGTGATGTGGTCGCTGGAGTTTGTTCCGATTACGCAATAGAAGCGGTAGATATCGTAGGGAGGAAGTATGACAAAATTTCTCTCTACGGAAAATCAATTTATTGAATTTTTTATGTTATTAGCTGATGTTTCGCATCCCTTTATAACTACTTGATAAATACTATGCACAAGAAGCGTTAATTGTCTGTCCTAAAAATAGCTTTACAAAAAGAGAAAGAGTTTAATTTTAAGAAGCAAAGTGAGGGGAGAGAAAAAAATTATTCCCAGTAGCATGTACGGAGAATAGCTAAATTTCACTACACAAGTAATAAACTACTGGCTCAAATCAGTAAAGAGTTCAAAGTTAAAGGACCAACCGTTTAGGATTGGGAGCAGAGAGGCGGAAGGAAGAATTTTTCAGCTCTATAATAAACGTCCTGTATAAATACGGAAACTTCATTATTTCTTCATTTGAATTAGCAAATTGTGTCCAATACTGTTTCATTTCTTTTCCATTTTCTTTTAAAAACAATTTTGCATTTTTTAGTTTCATTTTTTAGTTTATTGATTAACTTTGCAATTCGTGATGCATTCGGGTGAAAGGGGAAATTTTAATTGAAAATCAATCATACATTCAATAGGTATTTATTATTAATCTAAAACAAATATTTTTATGAGGCTTATTATTCAAGAAAATTACGCATCTCTCTCTAAGTGGTCTACTTATTATGTAGCCTCGAAGATTAGGAGCGCGAATCCAACTCCGTCTAAACCTTTTGTGTTAGGATTGCCTACGGGTTCTTCGCCTTTAGGTATGTATCAAAATCTAATCGATCTATATAGGGAAGGTATTATTTCTTTTGAAAATATTATTACTTTCAACATGGACGAATATGTAGGTTTGCCGGAAGAACATCCGCAAAGTTATCACTCTTTTATGTGGAATAATTTTTTTAGTCAAATCAATATCAAACCGGAAAATGTACATATCCTGAATGGGAATGCACCTGACTTAAAACAGGAATGTGAACAATATGAGGCAAAAATCAAAGCGGTTGGCGGAATTGATTTGTTTTTAGGAGGAGTGGGAGCAGATGGTCATATCGCCTTCAACGAACCGGGTTCTTCGCTCTTCTCAAGAACGAGGATTAAAACATTGACTACGGACACGATTATTCTTAATTCGCGGTTTTTCGACGACGAAGTAGATCAAGTTCCAAAAACGGCCTTGACAGTAGGAGTTGGTACAATTATGGATGCAAAGGAAGTGTTGATTATGGTGAGCGGATACAACAAAGCAGAAGCTTTGGTTCAGGCGGTAGAAGGAGCTGTTAGCCAGAAATGGACAATCACCGCTTTGCAGATGCATCCGAAATCAATCATCGTGTGCGACGAACCCGCTTGCGATAAATTGCAATTGGGTACATACAAATATTTCAAGGATATTGAAAAGAACAACTTGGATTACCGCAGTCTTTTGCTTTGAAATACAAGCAATTTGCAGTAAGAAAAGTGACAATACAACCACATTAAGCAAAAACTAAAAAACGGATAAGTAAAGTAAAATGCCTAAAAAATAAAGCAAAATTTACTTTACTTATTTATTTTGGAGGTGTTCTAAAAAGTATGCTGGTATAAAAATTTGACAATGAGAGAAAAAGAGCTATATTTGTTTTATGAAAATAAGGATAGAACTTTACT
>WRFY01000073.1 GCA_009783445.1 Candidatus Azobacteroides sp.
CCGCGTAGCGGGCAAGCCTGTCAACCGCGCAGCGGGCAGCCCGATAGGCGGAAATGTAGCGAAGCGGAATTTCCGCCTATCTCTTAAATATACGCAAATGTACAATTATTTTTCATATC
Source organism: Candidatus Azobacteroides sp. (assembly GCA_009783445.1). GTDB lineage: Bacteria > Bacteroidota > Bacteroidia > Bacteroidales > Azobacteroidaceae > Azobacteroides. The sequence goes on from WRFY01000073.1 coordinate 120, forward strand.
CATAACATTTTTTGAAATCATTTATACCCAGCTATTTATTTTTGTTTTTGAATGCATATTTAGTATATCTTTTTTGTACCTTTGCAAAAATTCATATGCAAAATACGTATGTCATTTAACCCTCAAAATTGTCAATTCTCACGAGGTGAACATCAAATTTATCCAAAGTGATTAGCAGAGTGATATTGTCAAAATTTTTTCCCAAATGAATAATCCCAAACATTTGCTTATGCTTAAATTGTGTTACAGAATGGGGCTGCGTGTGAATGAGATTGCAAACCTAAAAATTACCAACATTGAAGGCACGCTGCTCTAAAAATTTGACCATGAGAGTCCATTTTTTAATGAAATGATGAAGAATTACTTAGCATTTATTTCATAAAAAGAGTACTTTTGCAGTGCATAGATATTCTGTTTGTTATTGAGCGAGGGCGATTATAGCTCAATAATTCATTAATTATTTGAAATATGCATACTAACAGTTTGTTGAGCAGCGAAGAACGATTGGATTTTGCAAAAGCATACCGCCAGTTATTAGCCGTTACGGAAGAAACGATTTTGGCGGACGATCGGGCGAAAATAAAACGCTATGTTCGAAACGCTGTCGAAAAAAATGCTCCTTCGAAAGATGTTTACGGATTGAACCTCGCGGTCCGCTATGTAGACACGGCAATGATTGTGGCCGATGAGATTGGATTGAAACGCCCCTCCATTTTGGCTGTTTTGCTTTCGCCTTTGGCGATGGGAGGCTATTGCAGCCTCAAGGAAATTGAAAAAGATTTCGGTTCGGATAGCGCGGGCATTATTCGCGGTCTGATTAAAACGCAAGAATTGTATGGGAAAAACGCAGCCATAGATAACGAGCACTTTCGCAGTTTGTTGCTTTCCTTCGCAGAAGACGTTCGCGTCGTACTGATCATGATTTCCGAACGCCTTTACTTGATGCGCGCGGCCAAGCGCATAACAAACGAAGCTTACCGATTGCAAATTGCGGTGGGAGCTTCTTATCTGTATGCTCCCCTTTCCCACAAATTGGGTTTATATAAAATCAAATCGGAATTGGAAGATTTGTCCTTTAAATTCCGCGACAGGGAAACATACGATTTCATTAAAAAGAAGTTGAACGAAACGAAACGTTCGCGCGATAAATACATCGCGGAATTTATCGCTCCGGTGGAAGAAAAATTGAAAACCATGGGATTCCACTTCGATATCAAAGGACGGACTAAATCTATTCATTCCATTCATAACAAGCTTCTTAAGCAAAAAATAGAGTTTGAAAAAATCTACGATCTGTTTGCTATCCGAATCATCCTCGATACGCCCTTGGAAAAGGAAAAAGCAGAATGTTGGCAAGTTTATTCGGTCGTAACAGATATGTACCAACCGAATCCCAAACGGATGAAAGACTGGCTGTCCGTCCCGAAGAGCAATGGCTACGAATCGCTTCATGTCACGGTGATGGGGCCGGAAGGACGCTGGGTAGAGGTGCAAATCCGAACGCGGAGAATGGACGAAATAGCCGAAAAAGGTTTGGCCGCCCACTGGAAATACAAAGGGGTGAAGAGCGAAAACGGATTAGACCAATGGCTGAATAATGTGCGCGAAGTGTTGGAACACATCGATTCTTCTCCTACCGAGTTTGTCGACGATTTCAAGATGGATTTGTATGATGACGAAATTTTTGTTTTCACTCCCAAAGGCGATTTATTTAAACTTCCGCAACAAGCTACTGTACTGGATTTTGCATTTGCTATCCATACCGCTGTGGGTTCGAAATGCGTTTCGGCCAAAATCAACGGCAAAAATGTATCTATCAAACACAAGTTGCAAAGCGGAGATCAGGTGGAAATTCAAACTTCGCCCAACCAGACGCCTAAACAAGACTGGTTGAATATCGTTGTTACCAGCCGAGCGAGGGTAAAAATCAAACAGTCGCTCAAGGAACAAAGCGCCAAACAGATTGAATATGCCAAGGAACTGTTGCATCGTCGTTTTAAAAACCGCAAAATAGACGAAGAGGAGCCTAAACTGATGCGGCTCATCAAAAAAATGGCTTATAAAACGGTTACCGCCTTTTATGCGGATATCGCAAACGGACAGTTAGACGTTAATACGGTTATCGATAACTACCTCGAACAGGAAAAGAAGGAACAGGAAGGAACGGAACATGCCGATCGAAGCGTCGAAAGTTACCACCTGCCGCCGGTCTTAGACAATGAAACCTTGAAAAAGGAAGACGTGTTGATGATCGGCCAAAATCTGACGGGAATAGAATATTCTTTGGCCAAATGTTGCAATCCGATTTACGGCGACGAAATCTTTGGCTTTATTTCTGTGCACGGAATCAAAATCCACCGCTTGAATTGTCCCAATGCGCCGTCCATGTTTAAAAATTATGGTTACCGAGTGGTCAAATCCCGCTGGGCAAGCAAACCGGGCGCCAATTATCCTGTTGCCTTAAAAGTGATTGGACAAGATGATATCGGCATTCTGACCAACATCACCTCCATTATTTCCAAAGAAAAAGGAATGATGCTTCGTTCCATCAATGTAGATTCCAAAGACGGATTATTTCAAGGTACGCTGACGGTTCTGTTGAGCGATACCGCTGTAATGAATAATCTGATAAAAAAAATCAAAACGGTCAAAGGCGTTAAACATGTCAGCCGCTACTGACCGTTAATTTTGTTGCCGCAAAATGTCGCTCAGTTGGGCGTAAAAACCTTTCACGATGCCGTCCTTATCCAACAAAAAAATACAGGGAGTAAACGAGACGCCGTAGTTCTTGAAATTTTCGCCGTCGAAGCCTTGAAAATCGCACAATTTATCCTTCCATGGAAAGTCTTTGGAATGATACGCAAAAACTTCTTTATTGACGTCAGCCGAAAGGCTCGCCACGCGGTATCCTTTGGCCTGCAATTCTGAATAGCGTTTTTTGAATGCCGCAATTTGCTCTTCGCAATTGCTGCATCCCGATTCATAAAAAAACAATAAAGTGAAGGAAGGAGGCGTTGCAGGCGGTTCCAATCCGACCACCGTCGGGGCGGGATGGTCTATTAGATGAGCAATTTTAAGGATGCGGGCCGCCATTTTCGTGGGTTCTCCCAAAGAAAAATCCGAACCGTATGCATATTCGGCAACCTCAATGGCCGTTTGATCCAATCCATATTGGCTGAAAAATTCGAGCAGATTGTTCACTAAATAAACCGTCACTTCCGGATAGTCGAAAGCCGTTCGTTGAATCACCTTTTTTACTTTCGGAACGAAAGCTTTCGAGAAAGCTTCCGGCGTTTGGCTGGTTTGCAGGTAAAACCCTACCCAGTATTCGAGGTATCGTTTCCAAAGCGGCGTATGATACAGAACATTGAAATCCAAGCTATCGCTGACGTAATTTTTTGCCGCTTCAAATTTTGCCTGCGAATCGATCCGATCCAGAACATTGAAGTGAGCTTCTACCTCTTGATAGGCTTGCAACTGCGGAATGAGGTGTATAATGCCTACCTGATTTTTTGTGTCAATTACCACATTTCCCGCTTGATCGGCGGTTACCTCTCCCATGCGAAGCGTATCTTTGCCTGCAAAACCAATTACTTGATACGTTTGTGAAAAAACGGATACCCCCATTAAACCGAATACGCAAATAATAAAACTCTTCATTGTTTCATTCATTTATGAAAATAAATATCAAGGATTTGTTTTGCGGCTGTAAAAGGACTGATTTCCGAATTCAAAACTTGTTGTTCCTTGACGGCTAAAGCCTCTTTTATCTCCGGCGACTGATAGAAATGATTCCGCAATTGTTCGTTGATGCTTTCATACATCCAGTATTTGGCTTGGGCCGTCCGCCTTTCGTCGAAATAACCGTTTGCTTTAGTGAATTGGATGTATTCGTCAATCATATCCCATATCTCGTGAATTCCAATTTTGTAATATCCCGAATAAGTCATCACTTTCGGCGCCCAACCCGAAGGCGGCAAAGGGAAAAGATGCAAAGCGTTGCGGTATTGCGCAGCCGCCAGATTTGCTTTTTCCACATTACTTCCATCGGCTTTATTGACGATGATTCCATCGGCCATTTCCATAACGCCCCGTTTGATCCCTTGCAATTCGTCGCCGGCGCCAGACAATTGGATCAAAAGGAAAAAATCGACCATGGAATGAACTGCCGTTTCGGATTGACCCACTCCCACCGTTTCGACAAAAACGGTATCAAATCCGGCGGCTTCGCACAAGATGATCGTTTCGCGGGTTTTCCGCGCCACGCCTCCCAAAGAACCGGCGGCAGGCGAAGGACGAATGAAAGCGTTCGCTTCCCGCGAGATTTCTTCCATCCGAGTTTTATCGCCCAAGATACTTCCTTTCGAACGCTCGCTGCTGGGATCGATGGCCAAAACAGCTAATTTTTTTTTCCGGTCGTGAATCAAGTGCATGCCGAAAGCATCGATGGAAGTGCTTTTTCCAGCGCCCGGCACGCCGGTAATGCCAATCCGCACCGACTGTCCGGAAAAGGGCAAGCATTTCTCAATTACCTCTTGTGCAATTTGTTGATGTTCGGCTTTCTGGCTTTCTGTCAAAGTAACGGCCTGACTTAGCACGGTAATATTCCCTTTCCGTATCTGTTCGACATATTCGGCGGGAGTCAAAAATCTGCGTTGTTTCCGTTTTTGCAGGTAAGGATTGACAATCGGAGGAGCCGATACTCCTTCATTCACTGTAAGCCCTTTATATTGAGGATCATTCTCCGGATGATGTTCTATGTATTGCATTCAAAAATAATTTATGGACTCAAAGCTGCAAAGATAAGGACTCCTGAGCAAATTTACAAATGGGACGCAAGTCGCGTCATGGCGGGCGAAGCGGAACATAGACCCGCAATCGCCTTCGGGCCGTTATTTTCCGGATGCCTCGCAAATCGGACCGATTGGTTTCTTGACGTTTTTTAAAGGGAATGTAATTGTTGTTTTAAATGAAAAATTTGGATAATCAATAGAATATCACTAAATTTGTATCCTAATAAAGAAGCAAATAATGAATGCAGAACAACGAATTGAAGAGCTTGAAGAACTAATATGATTAATCAAAATTGGCCTAAAAAACCAAGAAAGAATAAAGGCAAAAATCGGATGGAACGACCATCTGCAAGAAGCTCAGGACTCCTATTTAGACCAACTATTTAGGTTTATAGAAGAAAGAGACGAATTAAAGAATAACCTTGAAATAGATTAATAAACATAAAGTTATGGAACAATTAAAAAAAGAATACGACCATTTGTTACTTTGCGGTCGTTATATATCGGAAAATGAATTTGACAGGAAAGTAGATGAATTTTTGTTAGGAAAAACCGAAGAAGAGAAAGAATACATTAGGCAATACATGCTTGAGGTATTTAAAAAAAATGCGGATAAAATTAAATCTATTTCAGATGAAATTAAAGTAATACAACAACTTGAAGGCGTTGAAAAATATATCAATTTAGCGCAAATATCCGAGTCTTATTTTGGAAAAACAAAGTCGTGGCTCTACCAGCGGCTACATGCTTATCCGGTTCATGGCAAACCAGCCCAATTTACGCCGGAAGAAAAAGAAAAACTATCTGAAGCCCTGTTAAGCTTAAGCGAAAAACTCAAAAACGTTGCGTTGAAAATTGCATAACAGTTTTTGATTAAAAAAGCAGAAATCCCGCCTTGCAGCGGGTTTTTTGTTTTCCCAAACGACAGCCAATCTTTCCAAAATGATTTTTTACGGTTTTCCCGTCCCCGCCCTATGTTTTTTCAACTCGTTTTTTTCGTATTTCCCAAAAGAGGAAGGCAAATAGCGCGAGAGAGATAAACGCCCATTCAATCGTGGATCCATATCCGATCTCATCCAGGGCTTCCGCCTTTTCGGGAGTGTTTCGAAAGATATAAGTGCAGATTATGCTGACGCTATTATTGGTGAAATGAGCCAAAACCGGAGTCCAAATGTTTTGGGTGTAATACAACAAATAACCCAGATATGCGCCCAGCAGCAAACGGGGAATAAATCCGTAAAACTGGAGATGAATGGCGCTGAAAATGAAGGCAACGATCCAGATAACGGCATGAGGATTTCGGGTGACTTTTGCAAAAATGTTTTGCAAGACGCCGCGGAAAATAAATTCCTCTCCTATTCCCGTCAATACGCCGACAATGAGAATCACAAACAGCAAATCCCATCCATTGGTTACTTGAAGTATTTTTTCTAAAATTTCGCCTTGGGATTTTTCCATATCGGCCATCCAATGCTCCATGTCTTTCAACCACGCGGGAAACCATTCGGGAAAGCTGAGTTGCTGATTGAATTTATACGTTAAATTCAAAAAGGGAATCGCTACCAGCATACTGATCAAGGTTAAACCCAAAACAGAAAAATTGACGGGAGTGTCGGTACGAAGGTAACTTTTGTAATCGTCGCTAAACAAGCGCGCGCAAATAATGGCTGGAAAAATAAACATCGCCACAATCTGAAAAAATTGCATGGATCGCAGCAGATCGGGCGAATTAGCCAAAATGGTTCCGATATTTTGGAGCGTTTCCGGCGAAAGTCCCACGCGGCTCAGAATAAATAAAGCGCTGACGAAATAAGATACAAAAAGGCCTGCGAAAACAATCCCAATGCAGACTAATAATTGAACAAATGGCGGCGAATTTTTAAATGTTTGCATAAATGAAAAACCTGTCAATCTCGGTTAGAAAAATATTTCATAAATTGAATCCGCTCATAAACAGAGGGATCCGGTATTTGCGCATAATTCAACCGGCCTCTGAAATCGTTTAAAGAATGAAAATTCATGCTTTGCATCCATTCCTCGATACTATGCTTCATCTGCGCTATAATCTCGTTTCCGCTTTGATAAACTGCCGTGCAAATCTGAACGACCGAAGCGCCTGCCAGAATGCACTTGATGATACTTTCCCAATCGTGAATGCCGGTGGAAGCGGCAATCGGCGCTGAAGGCAGTTCGCTCGATATAATTCCGGTCCAGCGCAAAGTATCGCTAATGTCGCTGTGAGAACTGAATATCTGTCCCGAAGTCATTTGTAGATGCGTGATGTCGATATCCAACTGATACAAACGATTAAACAGGACGAATCCGGAAACGCCTGCCGTATGGAGCTGATCGACCAAGCCGACAATGTGGCTAAAATATTTCCCCATTTTCACGATGATCGGGATATGTACCGCTTCCTTTAACTTCTGCGTTATGCGGAGGTAAATTTCTTCCAGAAAGTCGCTTCTGGAATCTAAACGGGCGTTCAATGCGCAAATATTCAATTCAAGCGCATCGGCTCCGGCCATTTCTATTTGATGAGCAAAATCGACCCATGTATCATCTTTGTAACAAATGACGCTCGCTATCACTGGTATTTGACAGGATTCTTTGGTTTTCTGAATCAACCGCAGGTAATCATTGATTGCGTTCCTTTTGAAATACGGAAGAATATAATCGTTGGTTTCCGAATATTTTTCATTAATCAATGATGAAATGGCATTTTTCGAAAATTGTTCTTCAAACAAAGATTTGAGAACCAAAGCGCCTGCTCCGGCTTTTTCCAAATCTTTATTTTTATAGGCGCTTCCCGTCAGACCCGAACTGGCTATAATGATGGGGCTTGACAATGTCAGGCCTGCAAATTGCGTTTCGAATAGAGTTTTCATAAAGATATTTTAGGATTCAAAAAGTTTCTTATCTGTGTTTTTCCGCAAACCAAATATTTTGCTTCCGATCCGCACCATCGTGCTGCCTTCTTCTACTGCAATCCGATAATCGTCGCTCATTCCCATAGATAATTCCTTAAAATCGGCGTTGTCAACAAAATATTGGTTTTTCATTTTCCGGAAAAAGGCGGCCAAAGAAGAAAATTCCTTTCGGATTTGTTCTTGATCTTCTGTATAAGTAGCTATTCCCATTAATCCGGTTATTTTTAGGTGAACGAAAGAATCAAGCGATTTATTGCGCAATAAATCTTCAATTTCTTCGAAAAAAAATCCAAACTTATGTTCTTCCTGCGCAATATGTACCTGCAGCATCGTTGGAATCCGGCGGTTGAATTTCCCGGCGCATTGGTTCAATTCGTTCAACAATCGCAGACTGTCGGCGCTTTGAACCGTATCGACAAACGGCGCTATGTATTTGGCCTTATTCAACTGAAGATGGCCGATGAAATGCCATTGAATGTCTTTCGGCAAACGATCGTATTTGAAAAGCAATTCTTGAACGCGATTTTCTCCAAACATTCGTTGCCCTGCATGATAGGCTTCCTCTATGGCCGAAAGGTCCTGAAATTTGGAAACAGCCACCAGATCAATCGTTGGGGGCAAAGTTTCCCTGATTTGGCTGAGTTGAAAAGTTACGCTCATTCGTTTCGTTCCATCGTTTTTGCTTTCGTGCCTGCCGAAAATGGAAATACATCCATAATCAAAGTTTCTGTAACGGAAGCAATGGTATAATCGGCCATCGAACCTTTCATCCCTTCTTCCAAAACGGCAATCGCTTCTTTCAAATCAGAGGCTTGCGCCAGCATTTGAACAGCCGTTTTCTTTTCTGCGCCGCTCTTTTCGTCCAGCGTGATAAAGAAAACTTTTATTCTATAATAACGGTCTCCGTTTTCATTGAAAAACAATTCGGCTATCCGAGCGCGCCGAATGCCTGTAACGGTAAATTCGCCGCTGATAAACGGTTTGATTTCTTCAATGATGCGTGCTTCCGCCTCGGTAAATGAGAGTGCATCGACCAAATAAGGTTCGCTTACTCTTTTCTGCATCCCATTTTCCATCATTTTTTCGTATGATATCTTGCATTCAAACCAGTTCATAATTAATTATTTATTATTTTTTAACGATTTATTGATCGTTTCGATATATTCCAACACCTCTTCCCTACCCTTTTTGCGTTCGGAAGAAGTATAAAAAAACGGAGGAACTTCTTCCCATGTTTCCAGCAATTTGGTCTGATAAGCAATTGCATTCTCTTTCAACTTCAAAGCAGAAATTTTATCAGTCTTGGTGAAAATGATCGCAAAGGGAATGTTATTTTCTCCCAATTCATGGATAAAATTCAAATCAATTTCCAGCGGCAGATGCCGGCAATCGAGCAATACAAAAAGGCAAGTCAAACTCTCTCTTTTTTCGATGTAGCGCCGAATGATTTCCTGTATTTGCTCGCGTCCTTTTTTCCCTCGTTGAGCATAACCATAACCCGGTAAATCGACCAGATACCATTCGTCGTTGATAAGAAAATGATTGATTAATTGGGTTTTACCCGGAGTGGAAGAAGTGAGCGCCAAACCTTTTCTTCCCGTAAGCATATTGATCAAGGACGATTTGCCTACATTGGAACGCCCGATGAAAGCATATTCCGGCTTTCCATCTTGTGGACACTTATCCACATCTGTATTACTGACAATGAATTCCGCCTTTTTGATAATCATTCATCTGGTATTTTTTATTGCAAATCGTCTGCAAAGTTAATATTTTCTTTAGAAAGCTTGGATATTCCGATAGAGGATGCTTTTATATTTAAGTTAAAATAAAGTAATCCTAAACAAACATAATCAAGAAAAACAAAATAGCAATCAACAACAGCCAACTGCTCCATTCCTTGATAGTAAACGTAAAAAAATGAGCGATCAGAAGAGAGATCGGCACATATGAAATCAAAATCCATTCTTGCTTCCCTTCGCTTTGGAAAAAGACCAAGGCAAGAACAAACAAGGGAAAGATATACAAATAGTTCAAGAAAGTTCGCGTACGGACTTTTTCTGAAATGCCGGAAATCAGAATTCGCCAGATCGACAGAAAGAAGAGAACAACCACGAATCCCTCGCGAATCCACTCTTTCGAAGAAACCTGAAGAACCGAGCGGATATCCCACTGTTGAACGTCGCCCAATACCTTGTACCGATTTAAATAATCCAGAAAAATAGTCCAGTCGCCTTTATAAACGCTCCATGTAAAAAGGAACAAAGCAATCATCACAAATCCCAACACGCCCGCAAAAAATGTTCTCCCGTTGAAACTCCGGAGTTGCAACAAGCCGATCCAGAAGAAAGGCAAAAAAAGAAGCATGGGAGGCCAATAGAGACTCCCTGCCGCCAACAAGACAGAAATGTTGAAAGCGTTTTGTTGCGATCGGGGATTATTATAACTGTCGAACAGAAAAAAGAAGCAAAATGTAATCAGCAAAGAGGCAATACTTCCGATTAAATCGTAAAAAAACAAGGAGTTTGTTCCCGTAAGCAATAAATAGAAAAAAGCTGGAAGCAACGACCGTTGCCGCATAATGGAAAAAACGTGAACCAGTTGCAAAAGCAACAAGGCGATTCCCAGTTGAATAACGAGGGGTATTCCCCACAAAAGGCTGAACCCTTTTTCACTTCCGGGCAGCCGCAACGCGATGAAAACGACAATTGCGATTGCAAAGGCCATGCGGCTGGTCACGAATTTTCTGTGAAGTTCTTCTATTTTCATGTATGCCTATAAATCAAAACCGATATCTTTACGATAATATTTTCCTTCGAAATCAATGATTTCCGCGTTAGCAAAAGACTGTTTTAAGGCTTCTTCCCGACTATTGCCATACGAACTGACCGCCAAGACGCGGCCGCCGTTTGTTGCAATGCCTCCCCCCTGCGCGATGGTTCCGGCATGAAACAGAATGCTATTCCGCACTTTGTCTAATCCATCGATTGTTTTACCTTTAGCATAAGCGCCAGGATAACCTCCTGAAACCAGCATGACGGTAACGGCATTCCGCTCATCGAACAACAATTCTTTTTCCTGCAAATTTCCGTGAGCAATGCCTTCTAATAATTCGATCAAATCGGATTGAATGCGAAGCATGACGACTTCTGTTTCGGGGTCGCCCATCCGGCAATTGTATTCAATGACCCAAGGTTCGCCTTCCACATTCATCAACCCAATGAATATAAATCCTTTATAATCAATTTTTTCTTTTCGCAGGCCTTGAATAGTCGGAAGAATAATCCGTTCTTCTACTTTTTGCATGAACGCTTTCCCTGCAAAGGGGACGGGGCTAACAGCGCCCATTCCTCCGGTATTCAAACCGGTATCTCCTTCGCCAATGCGTTTATAATCTTTTGCCTCCGGAAGAATTTTGTAGTGTTTGCCGTCGGTCATCACAAATACGGAACATTCGATTCCGGAAAGAAATTCTTCAATGACGACTTTTTCGCTGGCTTTACCGAAACTCCCGTTCAACATGGCTTTCAATTCCTGTACGGCTTCGTCTAAATTGTCGAGAATCAGCACGCCTTTGCCCGCCGCCAATCCATCGGCTTTCAAAACGTATGGAGGAGTCAGCGTGCGAAGGAAAGCGATTCCATCGGCTAAATTGTCTTTGGAGACGCTTCGGTAACCGGCTGTCGGAATTCCGTGACGCGCCATAAAGGCTTTGGCAAAATCTTTACTTCCTTCCAATTGAGCGCCTTCCTGCGAAGGCCCGATAACCGGAATCTGTTTCAAAGCCTCGTCCTGCTTGAAAAAATCGTAAATTCCTTTTACTAACGGATCTTCAGGCCCTACCACAATCCTGTCGATTGCATTTTCCAGCACAAATTGCTTCAAGGCTTCAAAATCGGTGGCCGCAATGGGAATATTGACGCCTACGCTGGACGTTCCTGCATTACCCGGAGCGATATACAATTGACCGACTTTTGGACTTTGCTTGATTTTCCAAGCCAAAGCGTGCTCCCTCCCGCCGGAGCCTAACAATAATATATTGATTTCTTTCTTTTCCGCCGAAGAATAGGGTGAATTTGCATAGTCCCTCTTGTCCATATTTTCTTTCAATTATGATTTATGATCGTCGTTTATTTCGATGAACTGGGCGATTTTTTTAGAAAATCTTCAAAATACCGCGTTATGTTTTCGTATAAATGAATCCGGTCTTTTCCGTGAACGTTATGCTTATGTCCCGGATATACAAAATAATCGGGATAGGTGCGGGCTTCGACGCAGGCTTTCAGAAAAGAGAGGCTGTTTTGCCAAACCACAGTTGCATCTTCATCTCCATGGATCAATAGCAGACGGCCGCTTAGATTGCCTGCTCGACGGTTCATATCCGCTTCCCGATAACCGTCGGGATTTTCTTCGGGCGTATCCATATACCGTTCTCCGTACATTATTTCGTACAACTCCCAATTAGTGACAGGGCCGCCGGCCACTCCCGCTTTGAAGATTTCCGGATATTGAAGCATCAGGTAAATGCTGAGAAAACCTCCGAAACTCCAACCGTGAACGCCGATTCGGTTTGCGTCGACATAAGGCAAGGATCGCAGAAATTCGACGCCCTTCATCTGGTCGGCGGTCTCATTTTTTCCCAATTGACGGTGAATAATGCTTTCGAATGCAAATCCGCGATTGGAAGTGCCTCTATTATCCAACGAAAAAACCACATATCCTTTTTGCGCCATGTAGATGTCCCATCCGCGAACCTTACCCATCCACGAATTTTCTACTAACTGACTGTGCGGTCCGCCGTAGACATAAATAACAACTGGATATTTTTGCGCAGAATCGAAAGGAATCGGCTTTACCAAGCGGTAATACAAATCGGTTTGTCCATCGGCGGCTTTCAGCGAACCCAACGTAATTTCCGGAAGCGCATACCCTTCGTATGGATTTCCGGCGGTTTGCAAGCGTTGCGTTTGTCCGTCGGAGGTCGAAATCAAATCAATATTTAAAGGAGTTGTCAAGTTGGAATACCGGTCGATCAGGTATTTACCGGAACGACTGAGAAGCGGACTGTGTACTCCTGCCTCGGAAGTCAAGACCGCTTTTGCGCCTGTCTCCAAATTGATTTTATAAATTTGGAAATCAAGCGGATGCGATTCGTTCGAAACAACCAGCACGTTTTTTTCTTCTTCATCCAAGCCGATCACCTGGCTTATATCGCCCGCGCCGGGGCTTAAAACCTGAAGCAATTTCCCTTCCGTATTGTATAGGTATAGATGTTTATAACCCTCTCGTTGGCTTTCCCAGATAAATACATCCGGCGTTTTTTCCAAAAACAAAAGCGGCGTCAGCGGTTCAACATACCGATCGTTTTTCTCTTCGAACAAAGTCAGCATTTTTTCGCCCGTTTCAACGGAATATTTGTTCAATTGGAGGTGATTTTGCTCCCTATTGAGTTCGGCCACATACACCTGTTTTTCGGTAGGATTCCAAGAAATATTTGTCAGATAAACGTACGGATCCCCTGTTTGTAAATAAACCGTTTTACCTGATTCGACCGCATAAATACCAATCTTTACCTCTTGATTAGTCATTCCGGCCATCGGGTACTTCACATTTTTCAATTTAGCCTCCCGTTCCGAAATATCTACTAAGGGATAATCGCCCACTCCGGTTTCGTCCATCCGGTAAAAAGCCAAATAATTTCCTTTGGGAGACCAAAAAGTTCCTTTCTCAATTCCAAATTCGTTGCGGTGAGCAGCTTGTCCATATACAATATTTTCATCATCGTTTTCCGCTACTTCCACAATAGGTCCTTCTTCCTGCGCAAAATAAAGATTGTTTCGAACGGTAAATGCCGTATAGCGATTTTCTCGACAAAAGTCGATATTTTTCCATTCGTTTTTTATCCGCGTTTTTTCTTCCGCCTGTCGAAACGGTTCCTTTTGATCGATACTTTCAGGGGAAGCGCTCCAAGACTCTTTTTCATTGAAAAAGATCAGTTGGTCTCCTTCCCATCGAACGTCATACTGCGTTTTAGGTACATATAAATTATAGGAATTTCCTCCCGGCAACAAATCATCTAAAGTCAATTGTTTTTCTTGAGCAGCTATTTCTGCAAATGCGCACATGTAAATCCAACCGTAAAAAAAACATTTTGTCATCGCTGTTTGAACTCTTTGTGCGTGCCGCCGAAAATCTGGTATTGACGGTATTCGCATTCCAAGGCTCCATTGATGAGTTTGTATTTTGAGCTTGGTTTTAATCCGATATTATCAAGACCTTCTATGTTCGAAGAAATAATCCAGGCATCGTAACCGACAAAAACGTGTTTCAGACGTTCGCCCAACATGGCATACATTTGCATCAAATCGCGCGGATTTAAACGTTCGCCGTAAGGCGGATTGGTGACCAAAAGGCCTGTGTTGCCGGGCGCTTCGGTTATTTGTTGGAAAGGTAAAACTTTCAATTCGATGTATTTGGAGAGGCCTGCATTTTTAACGTTTTTTGCTGCAATGCTGATCGCTCTTGGCGAAATGTCCGAACCGTAAGCTTTGTATTGGAAGTCTTTTTCGTCCGCATCGTCGGTACTGACTTTTTCAAATAGATCAGGGTCGAAATCATCCCATCTTTCAAAAGCGTATTTATCGCGGAATACGCCGGGCGCAATATTCAGGGCGATTAAGACGGCTTCGATCAGCAATGTTCCCGAACCGCACATGGGGTCGACAAAATTACTTTCGCCCTTCCATCCCGTTCTTAAAATCATTCCGGCAGCCAAAACTTCGTTCAGGGTCGCTTCCGTTTCTTCTATCCGGTATCCTCTTTTGTGTAAAGATTCGCCTGAACTGTCTAATGAAAGCGTGCAGTCGGTATGCGAAATGTGAAGATGCAACTGTATATCCGGATTATTGATTCGTACCGACGGACGTTGCATCTCTCTTTCTGTAAACCAGTCTACAATGGCGTCTTTGGCACGGTAAGCCACAAACTTGGAGTGATTGAATGTTTCAGAATGGACTACGGCGTCGATAGCAAACGTTTTCTTTTCGGGAATGTATTTTGTCCATTCTATTTCTTTAATTTTTTCATAGACTTCATCGGGATTTTTTGCATCGAATCCCACAATCGGAATCAATATTCTCAGCGCTGTCCGGCAATGGAAATTCGCTTTATAAAGAAGTTCTTTATCTCCTGAAAAGGTTACCACTCTTCTTCCGATTTGGACGTCATTCGCACCTAATTCTATTAACTCTTTAGCCAGAATATCCTCCAAACCATAGAGCGTTTTCGCTATTATTTCCATAATTAATTAAAAATTTAATATTAAAATTTTTTTCATTCTTTCTTTTTTGTTTTATTATTTACTGATAAATGTTCCTTTTCCTGTGTTGATGTCTGAAATTCGGGTAATGAAAACTTCTTTCACTCCTTTGCCCAATGCGTCGAATGCATTCTCTAATTTTGGAATCATTCCTCCCTGAATGATTCTCCTTTGTTTATAATCTTCAAATTCTTCGAAATTGAGTGTTGGAATAAAAGTTGCATCATCATTTTCATCGATTAATACGCCTCTTTTTTCAAAGCAGAAGATCAAACGAACATTGAAATCGAAAACCATCGCTTTGGCTACCTCGTTTGCGATCGAATCGGCATTGGTATTCAACAAATGGCCTTCTCCATCGTGAGTGATCGGCGCTAAGACCGGTATGTAATTTTGATCGAGTAAATCTTTTAGTATCGGAGCGTTTACTTCTACTATATCTCCCACAAAACCATAATCAATGTTCGTTACCGGCCTTTTGACAGAAAGGATCAAATTCATATCGGCGCCGGTTAATCCGATTGCGTCCATATTCATTGATTGCAACTGAGCTACAATATTTTTATTCACCAAACCTGCATAAACCATCGTCGCCACCTTCAATGTTTCTTCGTCGGTGACTCGGCGCCCGTCAATTAATTGACTTTTGATTCCCAATTTTTCGCCTATCAACGTCGCCAAACGTCCTCCGCCGTGTACCAGAATTTTATATCCAGCTATCAATGAAAAATTCTTTATTAATGTTTTCAGAGATTCTGTATCCTCGACTATTTTTCCTCCTACTTTTACTATTGTTAACTGAGTCATCCTGTTAATGGTTGTTTAGTAATTATTTTTTCTTATCCATGCAAAGATATATAAATTTTCCTTCTTACGTATCGCTTGTAGAAAGAAAAATATGCAATTATTATGACAAATTAGTTAAAAAGTGAGGAAGTGAGGTGAATAAAAGATTTTTCGTACCGTAAAATGAAAAAGTAAAATCGGAAACCGCAAAAAACGATACTTTAAGATTGTTTCAGAAAAGCATGCAGCAAAATTCCTCCCTAAAATCAATAGAGAATGGAACGTTAGTTCACGCGCAAAGGTTGCGGACGCTAACTGAGCGCACAGCATGGAAAAAACATTTTCCACGCCGTGCGCCGCGTAGCGATGCTGTTATGGATTTAAATCAAAATTTTTGGCAAAAAATCCCATCATGCACTTGTATAAATCCATCCGGTTTTCCTCCCGTTGATAGCCGTGCCCTTCATTGTATTTCACCATATAAGGTATATCAAATCCTTTTTCACGGAGTTTTCTAACCATTTGGTCGGATTCGTTGATGTTGACCCGCGGGTCGTTGGCGCCTTGCACTACAAACAAGGGTTTCTTGATTTGATCAATTTGAAATAGGGGCGAAACTTCTTTCGCTATTTCCGCTTCTTCAGGATTATCAATATCATACCATATCTCTTTCAGCATTTCTCTATAAGGTTTCCAATATTCGGGGATCGATTGGAAGAAAGTGAAAATATTGGAAACGCCTACATAATCCACTCCGCAAGCATACAAATCGGGCGTTTTAACCAATCCCATGAGGGTTGCATATCCGCCGTGGCTTGCGCCGTAAATTGCAATTTTGTCGTTATCCGCCCAACCTTGTCCAATCACATAGTTTACGCCGTCTTCGACATCGTCCATTGCTTTACGTCCCACCTGTTTGAATCCGGCACGCAAAAATTCTTTTCCATATCCGCCAGAAATGCGGAAATTTACTTGCAAAGTTGCATATCCGCGACTTGCAAAAAGTTGCACTTCGGGATTAAAGCCCCACGAATCGCGTATGCCTTGCGGACCTCCATGAGGATTTACAATCAATGGCGCTTTTTTGCCTTCGAGAGCGGCTTTGGGCAATGTAATATATCCATGAATGGTAAGTCCGTCTCGGCTCTTGAAGGTGATGGGACGCATTTCAGCCATATCTCCTTCTTTCAATTGCGGCATTAAATCGTATAAAAGAGAGAATTTCTTTGTTTTTACATCGTATTGATAATATGCGCCATACAATTTATCGCTATGAACTGTAACAAGAAACGTATTTTCATCATCGTCAAAACCGGCAATGTCAAAATCTTTTCCTTTAAATTCATTTTCCATGCGCTGGTGAAAATCTTTATAAAAATGGCTGACTGGAACGATTGTGTTTTTTTCACCTTCGTAACCGAAATAGTCGATTTCATAATTTCTTTTACGGCTGCGTCTAAAATCCGAAACATCGTAATCGGGATTCGAAAATACTTCTTCAACAATTTTATTTTGTTTAAAATCGTAAAGCACGATGCGCGCTTTATCGCCGTCGACGTTGGTTATCACGTAAGCCCAATCGGGATTTTTGCCCGAATAATCGAATCCTACAATACCGAAATTTTCGTACCACGTTCCATGATAAGCCAGTTTAAATTCGCTGGTTGCAAGGTCTTTGTAGTAAAGTTCCGATTCAATACCGTTTACCATTTGAGTATAAGCTCGAAGTTCTCCGTCTTTGTCGAAATCGTAACCTACAATTGGTTTTGCAATATCTTTGTTTTCATAAAGTTGCGCCATTTCGCCTGTAACGACATTGAGTTTGTAGGGGTCGAAAACTTGCGGATTGTTTTTATTCATTTGGATAATAATAAAGTCCTTTTGCTCTTTCAACATATTTAGTATGCCGGCCTGAACGCCATCAAAAGGCGTAAGATCGATGTTGTTTGAACCATCCATATTTACGGCATAAATATGGTAATTTTCGTTTCCGCCTTTGTCCATCACATAAATCAACCTGTTTTCGTTCACCCAAGCATAACCGCGAATCAGTTCGTCTTTTTCTTCAATAATCCGCTGTACTTTTCCCGTAGTTATTTCTTTCACATATACATGTCGTTTACCGGCTTCGTCTTTTTCCAGATACGACAAGTATTTGCCGTCGGGCGAAAGTTGAAAACTGGAAGCTTTGGGACGTGAAAAATAATCTTCCACTTTGTACTTGAAATCGCCTTGGTCGTATTCGGCTAATTTCCTTAGCTCTTCTTCAGTCGACGGCAACGAAATATCGCCGGGTAATTTACTTTCGAATTTCGTCAAATTCAAGGGCAAAGAAAGTCCGCCCTGTTCAAAAACGCCGGTAATTGTTCCCTCCGTCAAAGTTCCTTCGTATTTCAAGCCGGCTTTAGACTCTATCGTCAATTGATTTTCTCCCGATACTTCGGTTTCCATCGGCATGCCCGATACTCCTTGCATGGGAATATCCAAAGTACTGGAATAAACCCCGTTGTCATTACTGATATGGAATATAAGCTCAATGTCCATACCTTGCACATTTAAGACCCCTTTCCAGTCTCCAATCATCTGAGCATTTGCAATCATCATACTAAATAAAAAAATTACGCTTAAAAATAGGCGCTTTGTTTTCATAACTCGACTGTTTTTAATTGAATAATACTAATTTTTATACTTCGCAAAGATACGTTTAATTTATTTATAAATTAGCCATGAAATGTTAATTAAAAGTTATCAGATTATGAATTTATTTGCAATTATCTATTATAAGTAACCTTATACAAATGAAAATGATCTGATCTGCCGGCATTGGGATCGCTGTAAAAACCGCAATGAAAAAGGCATCAATCTATCAATAGTGTTTTACCATACAATTAATTACAGAAGCAGAAGTGCTGCTGATTTCGATAGCTTTTGAGTGTGTGAAAAAGACTGTTCATTTTTTTTGATGAGAAAATTTGTTAGCTCAAACCTCTCTTCAGCAAAGGCAAAGCTTTTGTTGAACAGAGGTTTGAGCTAGTATTCTTTAAAAAATCAAGAAAGGCATGTCCTAAAGCTTGAATCTGTATCCTAATGAAATCCATAATGCTCGGTTTTTTACATTTTTGCTATTCTTATCGGAAGCAGGTAGAGGATAAGTCGTATAGACATTCGTCAATCCCTAATCGTAATTGACGCTAAACGTAAAGTGATAGACATCAGCAAAAACACCTCCATTCAAACCGCAATCGACGCGCTTGGCCTTCTCGTAGGTAGAGTTATCATATAGAAGATTGTGATTGGCATCTTTATCAAATATGTTGATTGGCTGGTAAGCCTGTAAAAAATCGTAGTACAACTTCCCTGTTTGATTTCCTCCATATCCGCAAGCAATGTATCCTCCCATATTGACTCCTACGGATACATTCGGGTCAACAGTATATCGGTAAACAGCGCCTACAGGAATCTCTAAATAATTTGGTTTTAACTCCAAGGATGCTGGAGAAGAAATTGCAGATTCTGGATCATCCGGATTCAGATAGTTATTTATATATCCCTTCGAATCCCTTACGCCTTTTTGGGTAACAAAAAAACCCGTTCGAATCCCCCATGAAGGCGTAAACATACAATCCACTGAAACGCCTAATTTATAACCAATATTCGATTCGCTCTGGTTGATACCAGAAAAATCGGTGATTCCCAGCCCCACTCGAGGTTCGATGGCCAGTTGAGCAAATCCGTTTAAGCCAGATAAAATAAAAAATATTAATAAAATTTTTTTCATAATAGAGTTTATGTAAATTAGTTTTTGTAATGCCATGGATTGATTTTAATTTTAAAGTTATGTATAGCTGCGCAAGTTCTAAAGATTCGATACACGAAG
>WRFY01000074.1 GCA_009783445.1 Candidatus Azobacteroides sp.
CAAACCCGCCATTCCTCCAAACAGATTCTCCTTCAAAGTATTAAAATTTTTTGTTTTTTTTGAACTACTGTGCGATTGAGAAAAATACCGCTTGCATTTAAAGCAATCGACAGAATCGTTCAATAGATCGAATATAAATAAGCGGTTCATAGCAGCGTTTTTCCGCTTTCTTTCATCTACTAAAAAAGAAGCAAAAGATTTTAAATTGAAAACGATTAAACTCTATTTTATTTTATGAAGAATAACCATACATTCTTGAAAGGAATCCTCTTGATAGGTTTGTTAGGACTTTATTTTTCCTGCGAAGAACCTTTTCCCGAACTCCCTCCTGAAACTCAATCTGGTGCAAATACTTTCGGTTGCTTGGTTAACACTGAATTGGTCTACGCATGGTATTCAGGTCGAGCGCCGGATGTAAGCGCCAGATACAATGCCGATACCGATCAGTTGCAAATAAGCGCCAGATGTCAATTCGGGCAACAATTTTTCTTTTTGATTAACGATCCTTATAAAAAACAGAATCTACTCATAGATACCTTACGCTATTTACCTCCCAATTCCACTGATTGAATAGAAGCCGCGCAAACTGGTTCTTTTCGAATCACCCGCATAGACAATATTAACAACAATTTAGACATTGTGAGCGGTACTTTTTCTTTCGATTTAAATGAAAAAGGAAAAACGCCCATTCAGGTAACGAAAGGACGTTTTGATTTAACTCTTAATTGATTAAACAACTATGACGCTACGTATATTATTTATTTCCGCTTTGATTTTTACAGGAGTAAGCCATTCGTTGTTTGCCCAGAGAGAGAAAGAACAATCCTTGTCCCTGTCTTTTCATCCGTTTACCATGTATACTATTACAAAAGATCACTCCTCCTTAATGCATGATAATCTCAATACCAAGGGAGTTGCATATGAAGCCATTTTTGGAAACTACGGTTACAAAGCCGTAGGATACGATACCTATCATTATGGCGCTTGGGAAATCGCTTATAAACGAGTTTTGACTCCGCAAATCCAGTTCAATTTGGGTTTGATCTGCGAATTGAGCAGCAAACATTGGGATTTATACGACCGGTTAGACGGCCCTCGCACTAAACGGATCATGGATTATCGAATCTTCTTGTTACCCGGATTGGACTATTTCATCTACAATCGTACAAAGGAAAAAATCCGGCTAAGCGGACAAGCCGGCGTTAACTGGATTCATCGCGGATTGGAATATTTTGATGATTCCGAACGAAATAAACAAAAATTCGCAGGGCAATTCTGGTGTGTTTTTGATCGAAAAATTAGCAACTCATTCTGGGTCGATTTAGGAGTCGGATATAGCAACCTGGGTATTCTAAAAATAGGCGTTTCCTTTCTTTTTTAGATTGAAAATTTATTCATTTTGCTTGCCTATTAGACATTGTTTCGCTAAACACTCCGCGTGGACAAGTTCGAATACATTTCTTGCAGCCGATGCAGTTTTCCGCATGTTGAATGATGATGTGTCTGTGCCACAAAAATTCGACTTTACCGATTACATGCTCCGGACAGGCCGCGATACATTTTCCACACGCCGTACATAAACGGGTATTAGCCCAAATGTACGGCGTACAGATTCTATTCATGATGGGAAATCCTTTTTCCATTTCGTTCAAAGGAATTACCTTCTGCCAAATCCAAAACCATGTTCACAAAAATCACCGCTCAAACGGGGATCTCCGCCAAAACGATTTTCCACCGCTTCTTTTCTTTCTTTGATAAACGCTTCTTTTTCTTCCGGCGTTTTTTTCATCCATTCTTCACACCGGGCGTCTATTGCTTCTACCGAAAAATGATCTTTTCCCATGTGTTCTACTCGTTTGTTCATAAAATCCAATTTTTCACTGTCGCTCATTTTAAACCATTCTTCCTGAAATTTTTTTCTTGCTTCTTTATCGAATAGATTCCTTCCAAAGAATCCCATTCCAAAACCTCTTGCTGTCATCATTTTTTTTATTTTTTTTATTTTTTACAATTTGTTACTTTTAAGAGTACTCTATTTATGTAGACAGCGGAAGAGAAAAAATATTTTATGAAAAGAGAAAAAAATGAGTTTAATTGAGCGAATCCGGAGCCCCGGCGTGCCGTAGATACATTGCGGGTTGCTAAGCGATGCTTTCTAATGAAATTTTCAAATTTAAAAAAAATCATTACCTTTGTGCCGCTTTTAAAATTCCGTGTGATGGGAGATTAGGAAGCATCATCTTAATTTTGAGTAACACAAACAATCAAAAAATGAAAACATTTCACTTAGAAGGCTCTAAAAGAACAAACATCGGCAAAAAAGCCGCTAAAATCTATCGCAAAGAATCGTTAGTTCCTTGCGTACTCTATGGAGGAGACGAAGTAGTCCATTTTACTGTGTCGAAAGACGGAATCCGTAAACTGATTTACACGCCTGAAATTCACATCGTCGATTTGAATATCGAAGGTAAAGTTTACGCCGCTATTCTGAAAGAGATGCAGTTTCATCCGGTATCCGATGCATTGCTGCATGTTGATTTCTTGCAGATATTCGAAAACAAACCAGTTGTTATCGAAATCCCCGTAGTATTGGAAGGCTTGGCCGAAGGGGTTAAAGCGGGAGGTAAATTATCCTTGGAAATGAGGAAATTAAAAGTAAAAGGTTTTTACAAAGATTTCCCGGAACAATTAACGATCAATATCGAAAACTTAGGGTTGGGAAAAACCATTCAGGTAGGCAACCTGTCTTTCAAAAATCTTGAATTATTGAACTCAAAAGACAATGTAGTAGTTGCCGTTAAATTAACGCGCGCCGCTCGTGGCGCCGCCGCTAAAGGATAGCAAACGTGAAGTATTTAATCGCCGGCTTAGGCAATATAGGCCGGGAATACGAAAATACCCGGCACAACATAGGTTTTATGATATTGGACGCTTTAGCCAAAGCGTCCAATGTTGTTTTTGCGGAAAAACGCTACGGAGCGATAGCGGAACTGCCCTTAAAGAACAAACGCCTGACATTGCTCAAACCTTCTACTTACATGAATTTAAGTGGAAATGCTATCCGTTACTGGCTGCAGAAAGAAAATATTCCCATCGAAAATTTATTGGTAGTGGTCGACGATCTGGTTTTGCCTTTTGGTTTTCTGCGTTTAAAACCCAAAGGACGGCCTGCCGGCCATAACGGTTTGGAACACATTCAGGAGGTTTTGGGAACCACCCAATACAACCGTTTGCGTTTTGGGATTGGAAGCGATTTCTCCATAGGAGGACAAATTCATTATGTTTTAAGTCCCTTTACTGCTGAAGAGCAAATCCGTTTGCCGGAAAGAATTGCTCAAGCGGAAGAAATCATCAAAAGTTTCTGCCTGGCAGGAATCAACTTTACGATGAATCAATTTAATAACAAATGAACGAGATAAGAATAGACAAGTGGATGTGGGCTACGCGTATTTTCAAGACCCGAACGATTGCGATGGAAGCTTGCAAAAAGAATCGCGTAATGGTAAACGGTACAGTCGTCAAACCTTCGCGGATGATCAAGGTGGGAGATACCATTCAGGTACGCAAACCGCCGATGACTTATTCTTTCAAAGCGCTTGATTTGACTGCCAATCGGGTAGGGGCTAAATTGGTTCCTTCTTACTTGGAAAACGTTACGCCTCCTGAACAATATGAATTGCTCGAATTGCAAAAAATCAGCGGATTCGTCGATCGAGTGCGCGGAACAGGCCGTCCCACCAAAAAGGAACGCCGCGATTTGGATTCTTTTTCTTCGTCCGATACAGAAGACAATTTTGATTTCGACTTTGACTTCTAAAAAATAAATCTATGGCTTCTTGTTTGCAAGTGGATCATCTGACCAAATCGTTTGGCGACTTACTGCTTTTTGAAAATATTTCTTTTGGAATCGCCGAAGGGCAACGCATAGGCCTGATTGCTAAAAATGGAGCAGGCAAAACGACGCTTTTGAAAATTCTGACAGGAAAGGAAACGCCTGATTCGGGTGAAATAGTCTACCGGAAAGATATACAAATTGCTTATTTAGAA
The DNA here is from genome assembly GCA_009783445.1 of Candidatus Azobacteroides sp. GTDB lineage: Bacteria > Bacteroidota > Bacteroidia > Bacteroidales > Azobacteroidaceae > Azobacteroides. The sequence continues at coordinate 4,048 of WRFY01000074.1, forward strand.
CAAAATCCGGAATATCCTGCCGGGTTGACCGTTTTAGAAGCCTGTTTTCGTTCCGAAAATGAAACGGTACGGCTGATTGCTGATTACGAACAGGCCTTGTCGTCTGGCGACCAGAGGAAGTGGAACGATTTATTGACTCGCATGGATCAATTAAAAGCATGGGATTATGAGCAGCGAATCAAACAAATTCTTTCGCGTCTGAATATTGTCCGTTTCGATCAAAAAGTGGAAGAATTGTCTGGGGGACAACTCAAACGGGTGGCGCTGGCGAATGTATTGATTACAGAACCGGACTTTTTGATTCTGGACGAGCCTACCAATCATCTGGATTTGGATATGACCGAATGGCTGGAAGATGAACTTTCCCGCGGCAAACTTACGTTGTTGATGGTAACGCACGACCGCTATTTTTTAGATCGGGTTTGCTCGGAAATCATCGAAATCGATAACCGGCAATTGTATGCTTACAAAGGAAATTACAACTATTTTCTCCAAAAAAGACAAGAACGTATCGATACCCGAAACCTCGAACTCAATCGCTTCAATAAGCTATTTCAGAAAGAATTGGAATGGATGCGCCGTCAACCGCAAGCGCGGGCTACCAAAGCGCAAGCGCGCATAGATTCTTTCTATGAATTGGAAAAAAAAGTTCAGCGGGAAAAAACGCAGGAAAATATCCGCTTAGAGCTGAAAACTTCTTACATAGGAAATAAAATATTCGAAGCTAAACATGTTTACAAAAGTTTCGGAGATATCAAGATTGTTGAAGATTTCAATTATGTTTTTGCCCGTTACGAAAAGATGGGAATTGTAGGAAACAACGGAACTGGTAAATCTACTTTTATTAAAATGCTGATCGGACAGGAACTGGCTGATCGGGGAACTTTTGAAATAGGCGAGACCGTTCGCTTTGGGTATTACAGTCAAGATGGCTTGGCGTTTGATGAAAAGATGAAAGTTATCGACGTCATTCAAAATATTGCCGAGGTTATTGATTGGGGAGGAGGACGGAGATTGACGGCCTCTCAATTCCTTCAGCATTTTCTGTTTCCACCCGAAAAACAACAGAACTATGTTCATCAATTGAGCGGAGGAGAAAAACGCCGTTTGTATTTATGCTCAGTACTCATCAAAAATCCCAACTTTCTGGCGCTGGACGAACCAACCAACGATCTGGATATCCTCACCTTGAATATTCTGGAGGAATATTTGGCCGCCTGCAAAGCTTGCGTGATTGTAGCCTCGCACGATCGTTACTTTATGGATAAAGTGGTCGATCATGTGCTGGTATTCAAAGGTCAGGGAGATATCCGCGATTTTCCGGGCAATTATACGCAGTATCGGGAAGAGAAAGAAAGAATAGAGAAAAAGGGAAAAAGCAAAAAGGAGAAAGAAATGAGCAATCCATCTCGGAAAAGTTCTCAGGATTCTTTGACCATTAAAAAGCTATCTTTCAACGAAAAAAGAGAATTGGAAATATTGGAAAAAGAGATACCCCTTTTGGAAATGGAACAATCGCAACTGGAATCGGAATTATCGAGCGGGACTTTATCAGGCGATGCTTTACTGCAAAAATCCAGGCAAATCAGCCGGATCATCGCCGAACTGGACGAAAAAACCGTCCGCTGGATTGAATTGTCAGAAAAAAGCGAAAATTAAACGACGGCATATAAAAATAGTTAAAATTTGACGCTTCTATTAAACTATCATCCTCTGCCTATGTCCAACCTTATGTAGGCAAAAGTCGGTTGTATCAAAATTTACAAGGAATAATTAAAATATACTTTGTGCATGAAAATCATTAACAGCTTAATTATTTTCCTTTTATGCTCATTTTGTGCGTGGGGGCAAACCAACATAACCGTATCGGGCGTTGTTTTAGATCAATCGGATAATGAGCCGATTGTAGCCGGCAGTATAGAATTGCTGCGCACTAAAGACAGCGTTTTGGTAACGGGCGCTATTACCGACGTCAATGGCCTTTTTTCGATGAAAGTGACATCAGAAGGAAATTACGTGCTGAAAGCCACCTATTTAGGATATCTTGCGCTGACGCAAACGGTGCGGATACGATCCGGTCAAACCTCGGTAGATGTAGGAAAACTTTACATGAAAACCAACGATATTCTTCTGAAAGAAGCGGTGATTGAAGGGAAAAAACCCGAAGTAATTGTTAAAAACGATACCATCGAATACGATGCCGCTTCGTATAAAGTGTCAGAAAATGCCGTAGTAGAAGATTTATTGAAAAAATTACCCGGCGTAGATGTCGATAAAGAAGGAAAAATCACGGTCAACGGGAAAGAAGTCAAGAAATTTTTAGTAGACAGCAAGGAATTTTTTTCCGACGATCCACAGATAGCGTCTAAAAATCTTCCTGCCGAAATAGTAGATAAATTACAGGTAATAGATCAAAAGTCGGACATGGCGCGAATGACTGGTTTCGACGATGGAGACGAACAGACTATTATTAACCTGACCATTCGTCCTGGAATGAAAAAAGGGACCATGGGAAATGTTTTGCTGGGCGCTGGGGCTGATTTGCAAAACAACCATGATGTCCGTTATCAAGCCGGAGCTTTCGTGAATCAGATGAAAAACAATAACCGTTATACATTGATAGCTGGAACTAATAATAACAATAACATGGGCGCCGCCGATTTAGGAGCAAACCAATTCGGCGGTATGCGCATGCGGCGAGGCGGAGGAGGGGGCGGAATTACCCGATCGACCAACGTAATGTTGAGCGTTAACAAGGAATTTGCTCCCACTCTTTCTCTCAATAGCGATATTCGTTACAATGGATCAAATCGGTTTTCGATAAACAAGGTCAATCAAATGACTTTGTCTAAAGATCAGTCGCAATTGGATTTTACGCGAACGAATACCCGTTATTATTCCGATAATGTTTCAGCCAATTTTACTTTCGAATGGAAACCGGATCCGGCGAATATTCTCATTTTTCGTCCCAATATCCGTTACAATCAAAGTCATAGCGATGAAGAGGAATGGTTGAAGCGTTCCAATAACGACGATCCGGCATTTGATTCAGATTCCAAGACGAGAGACAAGGGACGGGGATGGAATTTGGGAGGTTCGCTGGATTATTCCCATAAATTCGACAAACCCGGACGAGTATTCAGCATCAATGCCCAAGGTACTTACGGTAAGGATTATTCATGGGAAAATGCGCTGACTCTGAACACTAAATACGAAGAGAGTTCTTTACAAGACCGCTTAGATCAACGCTCCGAAAACGACAATCGTACGGATAATTACCGCTTGACGTTTTCGTATGTCGAACCGCTGGGACGGAACAATTTTCTGCAGTTTGTTTACCGCATTACGCATCTGACTACCAAAAGCGTCAACAGTACATACGATTTGTGGGACGATATTCTGGATTATGATCCGACATGGGCTGCATCGCTGATACAGGATTCCGTAGCCAGTTTGATTCCAGATCAGAGCCGCAGCACTTTGCGTCATTCTACTGAACAACGCTTCGGATTGAATTTTAAAGCGGTTCGCGCAAAATACAATTATACGGTGGGAATCAATATTGATCCGACCCATTCGCTCAACGAAACGTATCAACCGGCGAACGACACGATTATCGTATTGCCTTACCGATACGACCGACGTTTAACCAACGAAATGGGAAACCTTCTCATCTCATCCATTGGCAAAAATGTAGTTAATTTTTCGCCGGTCATTAATTTCAATTATCTATTCAGTCAGCGAAACAATCTGCGGATCGATTATGAAGGAGAAACGAATCAACCTTCGGCTAACCAATTGCGGGATTTTGTAGATATGAGCCGGCCAACTGACTGGACGCAAGGGAATCCAAACTTGAAACCCGGATATCAGAATTCTTTACGGGCGCGTTACAATAGATATATTCCCACTTCGCAACTGATGTTCTCTATTGACTTAAGCGGCGCTTGGTCGTACAACGACATTACTTCCGTTACCTTGATGCAAGAGGGAGGCATTCGGATGACTACGTACGAAAACATTAATGGCAACTGGAACATGCAGTTGCGCGGCACGTTCAACACTCCTTTGAGAAACAAACGTTTCTCGGTATCTAATTTTATATCGACAAACTACCGCAATCAAAACAGTTACATTGCCGATTCGAAGTCGGGAAATGCAGGAGAAAAGATACAGAATACGATGAAGAATCTCATGCTGATGGACAATGCAAGCATCAATTACCGATCCGAATACTTGGATATCGGCCTCAATACCTTCATCAATTACAACCGTGTAGCTCTTCTGGTGAATCCGGAAAACAATCAGAATACTTTCAGCTTGGGAATAGGCGCTAACATCACTTGGCGTTTGCCCTACAAATGGGAAATAAACAGCGATTTCACGCAAACTTCAAGAACAGGATATGCCGCAGGATTCAACGGTCCGGAAATCATTTGGAATATAGGCGTAACCAAACAGCTTTTCAGTAAAAAAATCGGTACCGGTTATATAAAGCTTCAATGTTTCGATCTGTTGCAAGATCGGAACAATGTTACTTCCACTTATACAACCAACGGATACCGTACGAGTGAGGTGAATGCGATTCCCAGCTATTTCATGTGCAGCTTTATCTATAAATTTTCAGCATTTCCTAAATCGAGTTCCGCCACAGAAGACGATTTTCGACCCAGAGGAGGGAGCGGCAGAGGCGACCGCCCACGGGGTTCTGGCGGCAATCGTTCATTTTAGACAGCGGCATGTCGAAAACCGGAGTCAAAAATCTCGGAGAAGGACCCATATTTGGCCAACTGATTCGATTGGCTTCCCCTATTATGGCCGCAGGCTTTATTCAAATGACCTATTCGCTGGTCGACATGCTATGGATAGGACATTTGGGAAGCAAAGAAATGGCGGCGGTGGGTTCTATGGGAATCATTGTATGGTGGCTGTCGTCTGTAATTTTGTTAACGAAAGTGGGGGCTGAAATTACGATTGCTCAATCCATCGGCGCGAAACGGTTGGAGGAGGCGCGCGTCTACGCTTCGCACACAGTGACCCTTTCTTTGATCTTGGGTCTCGCATTGGGAGTGACGCTGATTTTCGCCGCCCGCCCGTTGATTGGCTTATTCAAATTAGAATCGGATGTAGCCGGAATGGCGTGCGAATACTTGCAGATTATTTGCGTTTCTCTTCCGGCCTATTATTTAGCGTATACTTTTTCGGGGATCTACAATGCGACTGGACGAACGTCCATTCCTTTTTATTTCATGACCGCCGGATTGGTATGCAATATCTTGTTAGACCCTGTATTGATATTTGGTCTTGGAGGCATAGAGGCCATGGGAACGCGCGGAGCGGCGATTGCTACGGCCTTTTCACAGGGGCTGGTTGCGGTCTTGTTTATCTGGAAAATGAAGCAAAAAAACGGCATTTTCAACCGTTTTCCCTTCATCGTAAGATTGCAAAAAGGCTATACGGTTCGCCTTCTCCAACTGGGTTTGCCGATCGCTGCGATGAACTGCCTTTTTTCGGGCATTAGCTTCTATATGGCTCGCGTCTCTTCCATTTATGGCGGACATTTAGGGGTGACGAGCCAGGCCGCAGGAGGACAAGTCGAAGGGATTACTTGGAATACCTCTCAGGGATTTTCCACTGCATTGGGAACTTTTACGGCACAAAACTATGCCGCTGGAAAAATCGACCGGACGCGGAGAGCTTATCGCTACACTTTACTGTTGCTTCTTTCGTTAGGCGTTGCCGTTACTTTTGCATTCTTTTATTTTGGAAAGGAGATATTCAGTCTGTTTACGCCGGAAACGGAAGCCCAGATCGCGGGAGGAAATTACTTGCACATCGCTGCCTTTTGCCAAATGTTCATGATGTTGGAAATTGTTACCCTTGGCATGTGGAATGGCTATGGAAAGACGCTTCCTCCAGCCTTGATCAGTATTGGATTCAACCTGCTCCGAATTCCGGGCTCTTTAGGACTGGCATCTTTTATGGGGATCGACGGCGTATGGATAGCCATTACTTGTTCGGCTATTTTAAAAGGAATCGTCAGTCCCATTTGGTTTCAGATCGCTTGCCGTAAAAAATAATGCAAATGTCATTTTTTTGTAATGGAAAAAAGCTTATAGAATCGAAAAATCTACATATTTTTGTGAAAAATATCAAACCCAATTATCAAGTATGAATGCATTAAAATTATTTTTCTTATCTATTTTGCTATCGATGAGTTTGTTATCGTATGCTCAAGTCACTACTTCTTCGTTGAGCGGCCGTGTCGGCGACGGCAAAGAAACATTGATCGGGGCCACGGTGAAAGCAACGCATGAACCTTCGGGTACGACTTATGGCGCTGTTACCAACAGCGAAGGCCGCTATTCTATTCAAGGAATGAGAACAGGAGGCCCTTACAAAGTAGAAATCCGTTACCTCGGATTCGCGGATTATACGAAGAGCGATGTTTACCTGCAATTAGGCGAAACTTTTGTTTTGAATGTTCAATTAAGCGAATCGGAAACATTGCTGGGCGAAGTAGTCGTCACGGCAACGGGTTCCAAATTTGCAGGAGACAAAAACGGTTCGATGACCAATATCAATGGTCGCGAAATGACATTGATTCCGACAATTAATCGGAGTTTGAGCGATTACACCAAATTATCGCCGTATGCTTCCGGTACGGGTTCGTTTGGAGGCCGTCCAGCTTATGCCACCAACATTTCGGTCGACGGCGCTAATTTTAATAACAATTTTGGTTTGAACAACAATTCGATGCCCGGGCCGAGCGCAACCAGCGCAGACCCTATCAGCATGGATGCCATTGAAGAAATGCAAATTGCAGTAGCTCCTTACGATGTTCGCCAATCCAATTTTACCGGCGCTGGCGTGAATGTCGTCACCAAATCGGGAACCAATGATTTTCATGGTTCGGCTTATTTCTATTTCCGGAATCAAGATATGAACGGAAAAAAGGTTAGAGATAACGAATTGACAGTTACCGATTCCGAACGTCAGGTTTATGGCATTACCCTTGGCGGACCCATTATTAAGAACAAATTATTTTTCTTTGTAAGCGGCGAATTGGAAAACAACACGACGCCGGGAAATACCATATTGGCGGGCGGCCCTGGCCGAAATCCAGAAGACCCGAATGTCAATAAAAACGTGACGGGCGCTCAAATGCAGGAATTTTCCAGTTTTCTGAACGATAAATTTGGCTATAAAACAGGACGTTACGAAAAGTGGGGAGGAGATAATGAAAACAGCAAAAAACTATTGGCAAAGATCGACTGGAATATCAATGAGAATCATAAAGCTACGCTGCGTTACAATTATTCGCAAGCGGGCAGCGTATCTCGACCCAGCAGCTCGGGAGACGTTTCGCCCAGTATTAGCGGCAGCCGCCATTCGGCAACCGGCGGTATGTCGTTCGAAAACTCTCAGTACAGCGCAGTAGGATACTTAAATTCGATTACAGCTGAATTGAACAGTAAATTTACGGACAATCTATCCAATAGTTTTCTGGCCGCTTATACGAAATATTATCAACCGCGCAAATCAAACAGCTCTATTTTTCCCATGATTGATATCATGGATGGCAATCCAAACGCTGGAAATGTACGGATGACCGCTGGTTATGAGTTATTTTCCTATAAAAATATTGTAAACAACACGACCTTGATTCTGACGGACAATCTGACTTATAATTTAGGCGCGCACACGATTACAGGCGGCGTATCTTATGAAAATCAATATGTCCGCAATAGTTATTGGCGTCAAGGAACAGGATACTACCGTTTCAAAGATTTTGATGCATTCAAAGCATATATCAATGGAGACGGAGTTGGGCAACCGTATAATCCGGATTATCATCCCATCGCTTTTGCGTTATCGTATCCGATCAATGGATATACCTACGATGACGTTCCGGAACTTACTTTCGGACAATTATCAGCTTATGCTCAAGATGAATGGTATCTGACCGATGCATTCCGATTGACTTACGGTTTGCGGATTGATATTCCCATGTATTTATCAGGAGCCATAGACAACCCGCTGGTAAAAGATTATACTTTTAGAGATGGCGAAAAAATGGAATTCGGTTCTTGGCCTACGGCCAAAGTTTTGTGGTCGCCTCGCATAGGATTTAATTGGGATGTGAATGAAGATAAATCTATAAAATTGCGTGGAGGCGTTGGAATTTTTACCGGACGTATTCCTTTTGTGTGGTTTACCAATCAGCCGCAAAATAGCGGTATGTTGCAATACCAGTTGGCCATCAGCGGAACGACTCCCGAAGCGCAGGCGCAATTAGCCCGTTTGCCGTTTAAACCTGATGCGCATGAGTTATTGGATGATCCATCCATAGCCGACATCTTCCCTCAAGCCAATGTCGCCAGAGGAAATCTCTCTGCAATTGATAAAAATTTCAAATTGCCTCAGATATTCCGCACGAGTATCGCTGCCGATTTCAAATTGCCGGCCAATATGATACTTACATTGGAAGGAATCTACACCAAAGATATCAACGCAATTATTTTCGACAACATCAACCTGAACAATCCGCAAAGCACCTTGATAGAAGGAAATAAATCTCGTCCCTACTGGCCGAATACGACGCAAGATCCGAGAAGCATCAATTCCAACTACAGCTATGCGGTCATGATGCGCAATACCAACAAGGGGCATGCCTATAACTTTTCTGCTCAATTGACTTTGCCTAATTACAAAGGATTCAGCGGAAATATTGCTTATACCTATACCTACGCGGAAGAAGTCGTAGGTAAAAACGGTTCCGACCCCTATTCTGCTTGGAGATATCGCCATATTGTCAATTCTCCTAATTCGGATGAAATCGGTTTTGCAATGAACAATACGCCTCATCGAGTGATCGTTGGCGCCAATTATCAAAAAGAGTATGCAAAGCATTTCAAATCGACGGTCTCTTTGTTTTACTCCGGCTATAGCGGAAGTTCCATTTCTTACCTTTATTCTACCGACGCAAACAATGACGGTACGGTTAACGATTTGATGTATATCCCGAAGAATAAAGAGGACCTCATTTGGACGGATCGAGTTATCGACCCTGCAAATGCTAATCGCACCATCATTAATCCGAATTTGACAGATGCCGATAGAAATGCCAATGCAAACGCTTATTTTGCTTTTGCTGCGCAAGATCCCTATTTGTCAAAACATGCAGGAGAATATGCCAAACGTTATGCCGGTCATGAACCATTCTACAACCGGATTGATTTCCGCTTTTTGCAAGATTTTTACGTAAATGTAGCAGGAAGAAGGAATACGCTTCAAGTGAGCGTGGATATTATCAACTTGCCTAATCTGCTCAATTCAAATTGGGGAATCAATAAAAATTACATTGGTTCGAATTTACAGCTTACTCCTCTTGTTTATGAAGGCAGAGATCCTGATACCGGAAAAGCGATTGTATCCATGTATAAACCAGATAGAACGAACTTCATGACTAAGGGATTTGAAGATCCGTCGTCTGTTGCTTCCACATGGAACTTGCAACTCGGAGTCCGTTATATTTTCTAACAAGATAGATATAAAAACTCTTTATCTTTTCAGGCTGTTCGCAAAGTGTAAAAACATTCCGGACAGCCTGAATTTTTTTTCAAAACCCCGCAAATCTATCGTCTATAGCCTTCAGGTTAAGAAAATAAATCGGAAAAGGGTACTTTGGATCAGATAAATTCACTAATTTTGCTGGAAATTTTTTTTCATGATTCGGAGTTTTTTTAAACCCTTCACAGCTCTAATACTCTTTATTGTAATTCTTACTTTCGTGCAGGTGATTGCCGATTTGTCGTTGCCCAATTACATGGCGTATATTGTCAATGAGGGAATCGCCAAACACAATATTCCTTTCATTCTCCGGATGGGAGGCATTATGCTGATTATTGCTTTAGGCGGGATTATTTGTGCGATTTCCGCCGGATTTTTGGCTTCCCGTACGGCTTTAAGCATTGGGAAAAATATCCGAAACGCTTTATTTGCGCGGACGATTTACTTCTCGCATGCCGAATTCGACAGCATCGGCACTTCTTCGTTGATTACGCGAACCACAAACGATGTTATGCAAATTCAAAATGCCACCTTTATGATGCTCCGGATGTTGCTTCGTTCTCCGCTCATGTGCATCGGCGCTGTATTTATGGCTGTTCAAAAAGATAAAGGACTATCAATCATTTTGTTGTCGATATTGCCCATTGTCATTGTCTTCATTCTGCTTGTAAGTAGAAAAGCCATGCCTTTGTTCCGTTCGATTCAGACTAAAATAGACAAGATTAATCTCATTTTGCGTGAAAATTTGGTGGGAATACGCATTGTGAGAGCTTTCAGCCGAGTAGGTTATGAAAAACGACGTTTTTCGGAAGCCAACAGCGACTTGGCGATGACGGCTACGCGAGTAGGCCGTTTGATGGCTTTGCTGGATCCCATCATGATTATTGCCATGAACGGATTGTCCATTGTCATCATCTGGTTTGCATCGTTCCGGATCGATGCAGGCAAATTGGAAATCGGGGACATGTTGGCGTTTATTCAGTATGCGACTCAGATTCTTATGTCTTTGACCATGATGACGATGATGTTTATCATGCTTCCCAGAGCTTTTGTATCCATTGAGCGAATCAACCAGGTCTTGCTGATGAAACCCAAAATAATCGATCCGGAAAAGCCGGCGCATATTTCCGGCAAGAAAACCCAGTTGACTTTCCGGCAAGTTACTTTCCGCTTCGATCGAGCAGAAAATCCAGCGGTTAACCAAGCTTCTTTCTCCGTGCAATCGGGAGAAACCATCGCTATTGTTGGCGGTACCGGTTCGGGGAAATCGGCTCTGGTTAATTTGATTCTTCGATCCTACGATGTAGAAAGCGGAGAAATCCTGTTCAATGGCATTGATATCCGTTTCCTTACACAGGAAGATTTGCGCAGTCGTATCGGCTATGTTCCGCAATCGACCATTCTGTTTTCTGGAACCATCGAAAGCAATATACGGATGGGGAAACCAGATGCTACCGAAGAAGAAATTCGAAACGCCTGCAGGATTGCACAAGCTTCCTCTTTTATCGAGCAAATGCCGGAGGGCTATCAATCGCCCGTTTCCCAGGGAGGAACCAATCTTTCAGGAGGACAAAAACAACGTTTGTCGATTGCCCGCGCACTGGTAGGAAAGAAAGATATCTATATTTTCGACGACAGTTTTTCGGCGCTTGATTTCAAAACGGACTCCCAATTGCGCGTTGCATTGAAAAGCGAGACCAAAAATGCGGTGGTCATTATTGTGGCCCAACGGGTCAGCAGCATATTGAATGTCGACCGTATTCTTGTAATGGATAACGGAAGGATTGTTGCGATTGGCACTCATACGGAACTTCTGAAATCCAGTTCTTTGTATCGAGAAATTGTATTCTCTCAATTATCAGAAGCAGAAATCAGTTGATATGGCAACAAACGGTCATCATACCCGGCAACCCAGCATATCGATTCGACCCGCCGCTCTGAGAGGGCATGGAGGAGGCAACAGAGGAAACCCGCTCCCCACTGAAAAATCGAAAGATTTCAAAGGTACGCTGAAGAAACTGCTTGCTTATCTAAAACCTCAGTACAAGGGATTAATCGCCGTATTTTTATTTACAATTCTCGGCACAATCTTTAGCATCATCGGACCCAAAGTGATGGGTTTGGCTGTCGATAAGCTGTTTGAAGGGGTCATGGGTCGAATCAATCATCTGCCCGATGTACATATTGATTACCGGTACGTGGCTAATATTTTGCTGATTCTTGCGGGATTGTATGGGCTGAGCGCTTTATTTTCCTATATTCAGGCTTATATGATGGCCGGCATTTCCCAGCGAATTATCCAGCGAATGCGCAACGATGTCAGTGAAAAGCTGCACCACTTGCCGCTTAAATTTATCGACAGTAAAACGCATGGCGAAATCCTGAGCCGGGTAACCAACGATATCGATACCATTAGCAGCATGTTTCAACAAAACTTGATTCAACTGACTTCTTCTTTTTTTATTTTGATTGGCATAACAGTCATGATGCTGATTATTAGTCCGTTGCTGAGTTTGGTTGCTTTCGCTACCTTAGCGATCAGTATTATTGTCGCTTCTTTCATTACAAAACGTTCCCAGAAATACTTTGTCGGCCAACAGCGTACGCTGGGTCAACTGAACGGGTATGTCGAAGAGTTTTACGGCGGGTATTCCGTTGTAGAAGCATTTAATTATGAAAAGAGGGCGATTGGCGAATTCGAAAAAATCAATTCCGAATTGTATACTGTCGGATGGAAAGCGCAATTCATGTCGAGCATCATATTTCCTTTGCTTAATTTTGTGAGCAATCTTACTTTTGTGGGAATCTGCTTGTTGGGCGGGTATATGACTGCTGTTGGCAAAATCTCGCTGGGTTCGGTACAGGCTTTTCTCAGTTATTCGCGGCAATTCAATCATCCTGTCATGCAGGTGGCCAGTATTGTGAACGTTTTTCAGGCAACGTTTGCTGCTGCCGAACGCGTATTCGAGATATTGGAAGAACCCGAAGAAATTCCTGATCCCATACATCCGAAATTCATCGAGCAACCGCAGGGACATGTACAGTTCAACCGGATTAAGTTCCGCTACGAACCCAATACGCCGTTGATCGAAAATATCAGTCTGGAAGCCAAACCCGGGCAGATTATTGCCATTGTCGGCCCCACCGGCGCGGGGAAAACTACTTTGGTCAATTTGTTGATGCGTTTTTACGAATTAGACGCCGGCAGCATCACCATCGACCATATCAACATTACGGAAATGACGCGGAAGCGCTTGCATCTTCTCTTCGGCATGGTGCTTCAGGATACATGGCTATTCAAAGGAAGCATTCGGGATAATATTGCCTACGGAAAAGAAGACGCTACGGACGAAGAAATCGTGTGGGCTTCCCAAATGACTTTGGCCGATAACTTTATCCGTACTTTGCCGAATGGCTATCAGACGATCATCAATGAGGAAGGCAGCAACATTTCGCAAGGACAAAAACAGTTGCTCACAATTGCCCGCGCCGTATTGGCAAATCCTCGAATACTGATTCTGGACGAAGCCACCAGTTCGGTCGATACGCGCACGGAAATGATGATCCAACATGCTATGAATCTGTTGATGAAAGGCCGCACTAGTTTTGTGATTGCCCACCGATTATCGACCATTCGCGATGCCGACTGCATCTTGGTGATGAATGAAGGCCGTATCGTGGAACAGGGAACGCATCCTGAACTTTTGATGAAAAACGGATTTTATGCCAGACTTTACAACAGCCAGTTCGAACTCTAAGTTTTTCATTTTTATTCCAACACATCTTTTGTTCACGCAAGTATTGCTATAATATTAGTATGAAAAAGAATTTAGCCGAAGGATGGCATGTGGTTTATACGAAAGTCCGCCACGAGAAGAAAGTTCATGAAGAATTGATAAATCAAAAATACCATTCTTATTTACCAGCGATTAGATATACCGCTAAATGGAGCGATCGGCAGAAAATAACCGAAAAACTGCTTTTCCCTTCGTATGTAATTGTAAAAGAATCCGAAATAGAACAATAAAAAATGGAAACAAGCCATACGTTTATGGGCACTCTTTATAAAAGATTTATTACAACTGCCAAAAAAATTAATATTATGTCAATAAATATCAAAAAACATTGGATCGAATCGAAAAAAGCATTTTACCTGAATATTTTAGCTTTGTGAATAGCTTTTGCCGCGTTCTTAATTATTCTCATTCAGGTGCGCTTCGATATGCGATTTGATGCATTTCATAAAAATGCAAATTTAATTTATCGAGTTGAATTGGGCATGGAAGGACAAAAATATGCCTTAATGTCAAGGCCTATTAGCGAATTTCTAAACCAATTCCCAAGCATTGATACAGTACTGTTTCAGATATTATGAGCAGTGACGTTCCTTTAACAGTCGAGTACAATCATATCCAAAACCAATACGAAGAAAAAGTACTGAGGGTGACGTCTTCTTTTACGAATATTTTTTATTATAATATGCTGGAAGGTTCTGTTGATGCGCTTCAACAACAAGGAAATATTATCATACCTCAAAGTTTGGCGCAAAAGTTTTTTTAAAATCAATCCGCTATAGGCTTACAAATCAAAACGCCTGTCGAAGTTTTAACTGTAGGCGGAGTATATAAAGATTTTCCAAAAAATTCTTCCATACAAAATGTGATCTATAACTCGATTCCAGAGGATGAAAAAGGCGCATGGGCGCAACTTAATTATTACGCTTATGTAAAAGTCGTTCCAAAAATGAATTTTGCGATTGAACAAAAAAAGATTGAAGAGGCGCTTAAAAAGGCATCTAAAGAAATTGAACCCAATATGCCGGAGTTAAGTATTTACTTCGCTCCCATTAAAAGTTTGCATTTTACAACAGATGTTATGTACGATTATACTCCTAAATCGAATAAATTCACATCGTATGTTCTGATCAGCGTTGCTTTGTCTATTATGATTATGGCAAGCATCAACTACATGAATTTTAGCATGGCGCTTATTCCTAAACGGATGAAAAACATTAATCTGCGGAAAATTTTAGGGGCAACTTCTGCTTCCATCCGATGGGAAAGCATTTTTAAATCCGCCATCATCAGCGTTCTTTCTTTCTTCATAGGGATTATTATCGTTCTTTTTCTATCGAAGACATTTATCGTTTCGTTTCTAAGCGTAGAAATTAATATATTAGATAACATGGGATTAATACTTATCACATTTATTTTGTCCCTATTCATTGGCATCATTTCCGAATTATATCCGTCTTTTTATCAAACTTCATGTAAACCCGTTCTTGTTTTAAAAGAAAATTCCGCAGCACACGCTATCCAATTAAGAAAAATCTTGGTTGGCATTCAGTTTCTTGCCACATTTACCTTGATAATGTCGGCATGGTTTATGTATTTACAGAATAAATTTATGCAAAATGCCAATTTAGGTTACGACAAAGACTCTATTGTATTAGTAGATACAAATGATCCGATACGGCAGCATAAAGATTATTTTACGAATCAGTTAAAATCAGAAAGCGGGATAGAAGACGTTGCTTTTGCTTCTATCCTCTTATCGACGGGCGAATATTATAACGGCTGGAATTCGCAATATAAAGGCGAGTCAATCATGTTTCAATGGATTCCAGTCAGTTCTTCATTTATAAAAACAATGAACATTCCAATTTTGGAAGGGCGCGGCTTTACCGAAGCAGACAATGGCACTCCATGGAGTAAATACATATTTAATGAAAAAGCGAAAAAAGAGTTTCATCTCGAATTGAATGCCCTGATTGACAGTGTTGAAATTGTTGGTTTCATCCCCGATATTCAATATACAACGTTTCACACGGTTTCGGGGCCTATGGCATTTTATGTACCCGGAAAAACGAAACATAATGCCGATACCTACGCCTATATCAAAATTAAAAAAGGCAGTAATATGAAAGCCTCTTTCGAACATATTAAATCTGTTTTAGCAAACTTTGAATCCGATTGGCCTTTTAATGTCCGGTTTTATGACAACTTGTTTGACCAAACCTATAAAAAGGAAAAGAATTTGATTTCACTTGTTTCCATTTTCAGTTTAATCGCTATCTTAATTTCTATTATTGGCATATTGGGACTTGTGTTCTTTGAAGTCGAATACAGAGAAAAAGAAATAAGCATCCGAAAAGTTATTGGCGCAAAGATCGCCGATATCCTTTATTTAATCAATAAATCGTTTATGCGGACAGTATGCGTTAGTTATATCCTCTCCTGTCCCATTGCCTATTATTTTGTCAGTAAGTGGTTGAGTAATTTTTCCAATCATACTTCTCTGCATTGGCGGGTATTTTTGATTAGCGGTTTAGCGGTAATGATCATCACTTTATGCGCCATCGGCTGACAATCATGGAAAGCTGCAGGTAGTAATCCAATTGAAGCGCTGAAGAAATAGTTACTACTCAGGTAGGAAAAATATAATAAATAATTGTGTATTATATATATACAAAAAAATATGACTGATAAATTTTAATACGATATTTTTTAAAA
>WRFY01000075.1 GCA_009783445.1 Candidatus Azobacteroides sp.
ATACCATAGCCAAAAAGCTAAAGAACAAGGGACTTTCTTTGGAAGATATTTCGGAAATTACAGACTTAAGCATGGATGAAATCCGGCAAATGGAATAGAGAGTTTCTTTTTTGCCTGTGAATCAGGAATCTGTTGACTTATAGCTATAAGGAGGGCTTTCCCAAATTTTAAAATTTTCAGTTTTTGAAGTTTTTTATGCGTCTTGTTGAAAACCATTTTTCAACAAAATGTTGTACCTTTGTATAGAATATTACATATATTATATAATAGTACTTTTAGTAGAAAAAATAATTACATTGTGAAAAAAGAAATAAAGTTTAGTTTAGTTTACCGCGACATGTGGCAATCATCCGGTAAATACCAACCCCGAGTTGATCAATTGAAACAAATTGCTCCAGTGATTGTCGATATGAACTGCTTTTCAAGAATAGAGACCAATGGAGGCGCTTTTGAACAAGTCAATCTATTGTGTGGTGAAAACCCCAATGTTGCAGTTCGTGAATTTACAGCTCCTTTTAATAAAGCGGGCATCCAAACGCACATGTTAGATCGCGCCTTAAATGGACTTCGGATGAATCCTGTTCCTGCGGATGTTCGAAAATTGATGTACAAAGTGAAACGAGCTCAGGGAGTAGATATCACCCGCATTTTTTGCGGTTTGAACGATGCTCGCAACATCATTCCCTCTATCCAATATGCCAAGGAGGGAGGAATGATTCCTCAAGGCGCTTTATGCATCACTTATTCGCCGATTCATACGGTGGAATACTATGTAAAGTTAGCCGATCAATTAGTGGAGGCTGGCGCCGAAGAAATCTGTTTGAAAGATATGGCCGGAGTCGGGCGGCCTTACAGCAATGGGCAAATCATCAAAGGAATAAAAGAACGTCATCCACATATTTTAGTTCAATATCATGGACATACAGGTCCCGGTTTTTCTGTAGCGTCGATGTTGGAAGCAGCCTATAATGGCGTTGACTACTTGGATGTGGCAATGGAACCTTTGGCATGGGGCATGGTTCACCCTGATGTGATCACCATTCAAGCTTTATTGAAAGATGCCGGCTTCTTGGTTCCGGATATTCGCATGGACGCTTATATGGAGGCAAGAAGTTTGAGCCAATCGTTTATCGACGACTTTTTGGGATATTTCATCGATCCAAATAATAAAATAATGACTTCCTTGCTGGTGGGCTGCGGTTTGCCGGGAGGGATGATGGGTTCCATGATGGCCGATTTGAAAGGAATGCACAGCGCTATCAATATGGCCCTCCGGCAAAAAAATAAAAAAGAAGTTTCGCTCAATGATTTAGTGGTACAATTGTTCAAAGAAGTAGAACATATTTGGCCGATGATGGGGTATCCTCCATTGGTAACCCCTTTCAGTCAGTATGTAAAAAATACGGCGTTGATGAATATTTTTGCCGCGGCAAAAGACGAACCACGCTTTTCTACAATTGATAAAGATACATGGAATATGATTCTTGGCAAAATGGGAAAACTGCCGGGCGCTTTGGCTCCTGAAATCGTTGAACTGGCGAAAGCAAACAATATGGAATTTTATGAGGGTGATCCGCAAGCTCTTTTTCCTGACGACTTGGATCGTTTCCGCGAAGAAATGAAGACAAACGGATGGAACGAAGGAGCAGATGAAGAAGAATTGTTTGAATTTGCCATGCACGAACGTCAATACAGAGATGTGAAGTCGGGCGCCGCTAAAAAACGATTCCTGCAAGAATTGGAACAAGCCAAAGAAAAAGCCGGCGCTCCAATCATTGTCCAACGGCCAGTGGTAGAAATTCCCATGTTCAACTTTGAAGAAATCAGCGCGGAATATCCGCATGCCAAACCCGTACATGCTCCGTGCAAAGGACAAGTAATCTGGCAATACGATTTGAAAGACGCTTCTACGGCTCCGTATGAAGGAGCAATTGTTGACAAAGGCGACACGCTGTGTTACATTCAAAGTTATTATGGAATCGAACCCGTAAAAATCGGATATGGCGGAACCATTGTGGGAACGTATGTAAGGCAGGGTCATGAAGTTCAAAAAGGTGAAATTTTAGCATTTATCAATTAATGAAATAACGTCGCTGATCGACACATTGAATTGCATGGAACATGGCAAAAGAAATTGTTGAAACTCCCTTGATGAAACAGTATCTTGAGATCAAATCGAAACATCCCGATGCGATTTTACTGTTTCGAGTGGGCGATTTTTATGAAACTTTTTCAGAAGATGCCATAGTTGCTTCGGAAATATTGGGAATAGCGTTGACTAAGAGAGCAAACGGAACGACCCAATTTGTGGAATTGGCCGGCTTTCCGCATCATGCGTTGGATACTTACTTGCCGAAATTAGTACGGGCGGGTAAGCGGGTGGCTATTTGCGACCAATTGGAAGATCCTAAATTGACCAAGAAATTGGTCAAAAGGGGAATTACAGAATTGGTGACGCCGGGTATTTCCATCAATGACAATGTGTTGAACAATAAGGAAAATAACTTTTTGGCGGCGGTTCATTTCAGTAAGCAGAATTGTGGGGTCGCTTTTTTTGATATTTCTACCGGCGAATTCCTGACCGCCGAAGGTTCGGTTAATTATATAGATAAATTATTAAATAATTTTTCTCCCAAAGAAATTTTATTGGAACGGAATAAGCGTAAATTGTTTGAGGAATCTTTTGGTGCAAAATGGCTGACTTTCGAAATGGACGATTGGGTTTTTACGGAAGATGCTGCTAACGACCGATTGTTGAAGCAATTTCAAACCAAAAATCTGAAAGGTTTCGGAGTGCAGCATTTGACGATTGGAATTGTGGCTTCGGGCGCCATTTTGCATTACTTAGATTTAACGCAACATACGCAAACCGGACATATTACGTCTCTGTCGCGAATCGAAGAAGAACGCTTTGTGCGTCTGGATAAATTTACCGTTCGCAGTTTGGAATTGCTGGACACGATGAACGAAGGCGGTAAATCGCTGTTGAATATTTTAGATAAAACGGTTACTCCCATGGGCGCGCGGATGCTGAAACGCTGGATTGTTTTTCCTTTGAAGGAGGTTAAATTGATCGAAGATCGCTTGTCCGTCGTAGAGTATTTTTTCAGACAACCAGATTTGAAAGGCCTGCTGGATCAACAATTCAGCTTAATTGGCGACTTGGAACGGATTATTTCGAAAGTGGCGGTCGGACGAGTGAGTCCGAGGGAAGTTGTTCAATTGAAAGTGGCCTTAAGCGCGTTGGCGCCAATCAAAGAGGTTTGCTTGAATGCCAACGAACCAAGCCTGAAACGAATCGGCGAGCAGTTGAATCTTTGTACCCTGATTAGAGACCGAATCCAGCGGGAATTGCTGAACGAGCCTCCCGCTTTGTTGAACAAAGGAAATGTTATTGCGCAAGGCGTGAACGACGAATTGGATGAATTACGCAAGATTGCCTATTCCGGAAAAGATTATTTGCTTCAGCTCCAACAACGGGAAAGTGAACGGACGGGAATTCCTTCCTTAAAGGTAAGCTATAACAACGTTTTTGGTTACTATATCGAAGTTCGGAATACACATAAAGAAAAAGTGCCTGAAAATTGGATTCGCAAGCAAACGTTGGTAAGCGCCGAACGCTACATAACAGAAGAACTCAAAGTTTACGAAGAAAAAATTCTGGGAGCGGAAGACAAGATTCTGGCTTTGGAATCCCGTTTGTTCAATGAATTGGTATTGGAATTAATGGAGTATATCATGCCTGTTCAAACCAACGCCGCTTTAATCGCTCAAATGGATTGTCTCCTGTCTTTTGCAAAAATTGCGGAACGCAACAAATACATTCGTCCGCAAGTAAACGATAGTAAAATACTGGAAATAAAAAACGGGCGTCATCCTGTAATTGAAACCCAGATGCCTGCCGGTGAATCCTATATCCCCAATGATGTATTCATGGACGATAAAACGCAACAGATCATCATCATTACCGGCCCGAATATGGCGGGAAAATCCGCCTTATTGCGTCAAACCGCTTTGATTACGCTGATGTCTCAGATTGGCTCGTTTGTTCCAGCCGAGTCGGCAAAAATCGGATTAGTGGACAAAATATTTACGCGAGTAGGCGCCAGCGACAATATTTCCTTGGGCGAATCTACTTTCATGGTGGAAATGAATGAAGCAGCCGATATTTTGAATAATCTTTCTGATCGAAGTTTGATCCTTTTTGACGAATTGGGACGGGGAACTTCTACCTACGATGGCATTTCGATTGCATGGGCGATTGTCGAATACATTCATGAACATCCGCGAGGACGCGCTAAAACGCTTTTTGCTACGCATTACCACGAATTGAATGAAATGGAAAAATCCTTTCAACGGATCAAAAATTACAACGTTTCGGTGAAAGAAGTCGACAATAAAGTCATCTTTCTACGAAAATTGGTGAAAGGCGGAAGCGAACATAGTTTTGGCATTCATGTGGCTAAACTCGCCGGAATGCCGCATAGTATTGTAAAAAGAGCCAATGAAATTCTTTCCCAATTAGAAACAGATAACCGAAAAAATGGAATCGCTAAACCTTTAGATAAATTGTCCAGCAAAAGAGAAGGGTATCAGATGAGTTTCTTCCAATTGGACGATCCGGTGCTTTCTCAAATTCGAGACGAAATAAACAATTTGGACATCAATAATTTAACTCCTGTGGAGGCCTTGAATAAATTGAACGACATCCGGCGGATTGTGAAAGGGAAATAAGCGCATGGCAAATACACATTCGATATACTTAAGCCGGCGATTTCCCGTTTTATAGATGTATATGGATTTGGTAAGCATGAAATTCCGTTTAATTGTTATTGCATTGTTTTTTGTCTTTACAGCAAACGCTCAAAAAGTCAAGGTTTCCGGCGTAGTTTCTGATCCGGGGGGAATTCCCATCGAATCAGCGGTCGTACAAGTAAAAGGGACCATGAATGGAACGGTGACCAATGAAAAAGGAGCCTATTCTTTGTCGATAGCCAAAAACGATTCGGTTACATTGGTATTCAGTTTTCTGGGCTATAGCAGAGTAGAGCAGCAAATAGAAAATCCTCAAAGCGATTTGATTCTGAACATTCGGATGCGTCCTCAATCGTATGAATTGGAAGGAGTAACTATTACCCGCAGCCGAATTCAAACCAATACGATGGAAAAAATCAGTGCAGGGCAGGGACGTTTGTCCGTCGACGCTACCGGCGGAAGCATCGAATCGCTGTTAGCCACAGCCGGCATAGGCGTTGCTTCCAACAATGAATTAAGCATCCAATATTCGGTGAGAGGCGGAAATTACGACGAAAATATGGTGTATGTGAATGGAATCGAAGTCTATCGACCCTTGTTGATTCGAAGCGGACAACAGGAAGGATTGAGTTTCATCAATCCGGATATGACCGAATCCGTGCAATTTTCTTCCGGCGGATTTGATGCCCGCTATGGCGATAAAATGTCGTCGGTATTGGATATTACATACAAAAAACCGGAAAAATGGGGGGGAGGAGTGATGGCTAGCATGTTGGGCGGCAGCACGTATGTGGAAAGCGCCACAGGAAAATTCACTCAAATAACCGGTCTCCGCTACAAAAGAGGAACCACTCTTTTGAGTACATTAGATACGAAAGGCGACTATAATCCTTCGGCAATGGATATCCAGAGTTTTATGACGTATGACTTTTCTTCCAAACTTCACCTGAATTTTTTGGGAAATTATTCGGAAAACACCTACGATTTTAATCCGCAAACCCGAAGGACTTCGTATGGGACAGCAGATGAAATAAAAAATTTCGATGTCTATTACGATGGACGGGAAAGGGATCGTTTTCGGACGTTGTCGGGAGCTTTCACCCTGAAATACGATTTGGCAGAACATGCCGATCTGGCTTTACAATTTTCTGGATTTCAATCGTTGGAAGAAGAAACCTACGATATTACGGGCGAATACTGGATGAGCAATGTAGTCGGCGAAGAAATGGAAAACATTGGAACGGGATTATTTCATCAACATGCTCGTAACCACCTGAATGTAAATGTATGGAATGCTTCTGTAGTGGGTAATCTGGGGATTAACCAACATTCGATCCGTTGGGCGTTGAGCGGTCAGAAAGAAAAAATCAAAGACCGGATCAATGAATGGGAATTAAGAGACTCCATGAATTATTCGCTTCCCTATAACGACGATTTACTACAGGTTTTGAGCAATTTGCATTCGCGAAACGATATTGCTTCCAACCGTTTTTCGGGATACATCCAGGATACTTACAAATGGAAAACCAACAAAGGTTTTTTTTATTTAACAGCAGGAATTAGAGGAAGTTATTGGGATTACAATCAGGAATTGATTCTGAGTCCGAGGGTTTCTCTTGGATTCGTTCCGGAGCGAAACCCGCATCTCACTTTCCGTCTGGCCAGCGGAATGTATTATCAATCGCCTTTTTACAAAGAATTTCGCATCGTGGAAACCGACGATGAGGGTAATTCCCATATTTTGCTAAACAAAGATATTCGCTCGCAACGTTCCATTCATTGGGTTGCGGGAGGCGATTATACATTCAAAGCCATGGATCGGCCTTTTAAGTTTACGGCCGAAATGTATTACAAAAAAATGGATCGGTTGGTACCTTATACGATCGACAATGTACGGATTTGGTATTATGGGAGAAACAGTTCGCATGGCTATGCCTCCGGAATCGATTTTAAACTGTTTGGACAATTGGTGGAAGGAACGGATTCGTGGTTGAACTTTTCGTTGATGGAAGCAAAACAATACATCGACGGGAAAAAAGTTTCGATGCCTACCGACCAATTGTATAATTTTACGCTTTATTTCACCGATCATTTTCCGAAATATGAACGGCTTCAGCTGAATCTTCGAATGATATGGATACAAGGATTGCCTTTCAGCATTCCGGGAAATGACTATCAACCCCTCTTCCGGGCGCCTTCCTACCGCAGGGTGGATATGGGCCTTAGCTATTTGCTATGGGGCGAAGAAGACCATTACCGTAAAACTTCTTTCTGGGCTAACTTTAAAAACATTTGGGTAGGAATAGATATTTTTAATTTGTTGAATATTAAAAATGTAAATTCCTATTCATGGTTTACAGATATTACGGGGTCGCGCAACGCCGTTCCCAATCGCCTGACAGGTCGCCAGTTCAATTTTAAACTAATAGCCGAATTTTAAGAATGAAAAATAACTGGCGGCGTTTTAAAAATATTTCGTTGTAATTACTTGATATGTAAATTATTATATTATCGAACATATTGCTGTAACATTTAGTATCATAAACTCTATTATTATTATGAAGACAAGAGCTTTTGGAACCTTTTTATTCGTTGCTTTTTTGGCAACAAGCGCGTTTTCCCAAATAAAAATAACTGGAAAGGTAACGGACAACAAGAATGCGCCGCTGGAATTTGCCAACGTTATACTTCAGGCGGCCGATACGCTTTTCGGTACTTTTACCAATGAAAGTGGCAGTTTTGAATTGCAGGCTATTCCGGGAAACGACACCTTGAGAATCTCGATGCTCGGCTACAAACCTTACGAAAAAGAAATATCGCTTCAATCAGACCTCGATTTAGGCGAAATCCAAATGGAGGACTTGGCCATTGAAATGAATGAAGTCGTAATAAAGGGACAACGGATTACTCGAATGCCTGATCGTTTCGTTGTGAATCTGGCCAACGACCCGACGATTGTCGGGAAAGACGGCGTTGACGTTTTGAAAACTTCGCCCGGCGTTTTTATTCAAGAACGGGACGGCTCGATTTCCGTCAATGGGAAAAGCGGATCCCAAGTGTATGTCAACGAACGGCCACGGCATGAAACCGGAACGGATTTGATTCGCTACCTTCAAAATCTGAAAGCCGAAGATATTGTTAAAATCGAAATATTGCCCAATGCCGGTTCGGAATACGACGCCAGCGTAACGGGCGGAATTATTAAAATCACGCTGAAAAATCGCAGGGACGACGGAATGGACGGCAGCGCCGGCGCTTCGGGTAATTTTTCACCCGATGATAAAGATCAATTTGCTTTATCTCCCTTTTTCAATATGAATTACCGGATTAACAAGCTTAGCTTATATACTCAATTAAACTATAATATAATTGGTCAAGTTGAACATATCATTGAAGATGTGGATAATTGGACCATAAACCAGAATATACATAGCGTTTTTGCTACTCCTCAAAAGATTTATATAGGACAAGCGCGCATGGGCGGGATTTACGATATAAGCGATAAACAAAGCGTGGGTTTGGAAGTCAATTATTCCGGTTTTTTAGATAAAAATAAGAATTATGCAACTTCAATAGATATAACAGACGGAAATCAAACCGATGTTGCGAGTATTTATAACGGGAAAATGACCATTGATAATTATTCGGCTTCTGTTAACTACCTGTTGCGATTGGATTCGTTAGGTTCTATGTTTAAAGCGCTTTTGGATTATTTTCACAACAAATCGGATAACAGGCAAAATTATAATTCCGACTATAGCGGGATTGTAAAATTTGATTCTATCTACCGAAGCAATCAGCTTACGACCAATAATACGTATGCCGTAACTGTCGATTGGTCGCATCATTTCAACAACATTACTGCGTTAAACGTTGGAACCAAATATGCTCATAATGAGATGAATAATAGTACATTATTTGAATATCAGCAGGAATATCAGCAGAGCATAATCTGGAATGAAATCGACTGGCTCTCAAATGTCAATTCCTATACGGAAAATATCTCGGCAGTTTACGGATTGTTTTCATCAAAAATTCAAAAAGTCAGCTATTCCTTAGGGTTGCGCGGCGAATATACGCAGACTACGCCATGGTCAAATAAAGTAGATGAGATTGAAAAGCAACATTATTTTAAATTATTTCCTTCAATCAATGTGATGTTTCCATTTGGAAAACATTCGGTAGTAGGAAATTATCATCGTACTATAACCCGTCCGTCGTTCATGCAGCTCAATCCGTTTCGCTTTCCGGGTTCGGAACATTTATACATAGCGGGAAATCCGAAATTGCAGCCTGCGGTGTCGGACGACGGGTCTGTTTCTCTGAATTTGTTTTACAAGTACAATCTGACGGCGGGCGTAACGAATACAGAAAACGATTTCGGGAGAGTGCGGATTCCGGATCCCGATGAACCGGGCGTTATCGTACAGACTACCGACAATATTTCGAAAAACACGACTTGGTATTTATCCTTTAACGGGTCGATAAGTCCGACCAAATGGTGGCAGATTTATTTGAATTTAACGGGAAAAAGAAATAATCTCGATGTATTGGGCGACAAGCGTTCGATCAATGTCTTTTCCGGTTATATGAACAACACATTTTCTCTACCCGAAAATTTTAAGCTTGACATCAGCGGTTTCTACCAATCGCCCTGGTTAGAAGGAAATATGAAGTTCACGCTGGATCCGAAGGTAAATGTCACTCTTCGCAAGCAATTCTTAAAAAACAGATTGACCGCAACTCTTTTTGTCAACAATATATTCAATAGCTGCAAAGTACTTATAGAGGCCAATGAAGCGGATTTTAATCAGATCATGCATGACCGAACCGATTTCAGAGCAATCGGCGCCTCGTTGAGTTACAGTTTCCAATCCGGTAAAAAAATACAGGACAAGAAAGTCGAAACCGGCGCAGCCGAAGAAAAAGCACGGTTGAAATAAAAAGGCATTTCGTCATTACGATTGCGAAGTACGAACAGAAAACGCTGAAAGCAATCTAAGCGGGCGGGATTAACCGGTTTTCACTCTGGAAATTTGGTAAATTTGAGTAGAATATGTTATCTTTGCAATAGAGTATTCAACAGAACAAATGAATTGTATACAGATGAAACGAAACGAGAAAAAAGTAGTAAAAGATTATGAACAGATGATGCAAGGATTTCAGGCTGCGTACATCCCTTCTTTCAATCAAAAATGGGAAAAAAGGGGCGACCGGTTTGTTACCTTCTCCCTCTACGACAAAAACGAACTAAGTGTAGGAGGGAACAACAATTCTATAATCCCTTTACGATGAGTCTTTTTTTATGAGCAGCTGGTCGGAAATCTTAAATGCAGTAGAAGAAGAGGGCAAACCCTTGAAATACTTGCATGAGCTGAGGGGTAAAACCTTGCAACAAATTTCGGAAAAAACCGGTAGAAATCTCATTGCCTATTATTCCGGGTGGCTGACCAAACCGCAAGCTTTTGATATTGATATCAATGATACGGATAAAAATGCTTTTATGCAAGCGGTTTACAAACTCGACAAAAATAAAGGCGTGGACTTAGTCCTGCATACGCCGGGGGGTAGCATTGCGGCAACCGAAAGCATTGTCGATTATTTGCATTCTCTTTTCAATGGAGATATACGGGCAATTATTCCGCAAATATCCATGTCGGCGGGAACGATGATTGCTCTTGCATGCAAAGAAATCATGATGGGAAAACAATCGAATTTGGGGCCTATCGACGCTCAAATGGGAGGAATTGCCTGTCAAGCCGTTTTATCCGAATTTAAAAAAGCAAAAGAAGAGGTCAGAAACAACCCCGCTTCTTTGGGCTTGTGGCAAGTGATTATATCCAAGTATCATCCTACTTTTCTGACTGCCTGCGAAAATGCAATTGCCTGGTCTGAAGAATTGGCTAAAGAGTGGCTGGGCGCCAACGACCAAATTAGCAACGACCAAATCGGAACTATTTTAAATACTTTTATCGAACACAACAACAGTAAATCCCACAATCGGCACATTTCAATAAAAAAATGCAAGGAAGTAGGCCTTAAAATTATTGATATGGAAGACGATCCCGATTTACAGGATTTAATTTTAAGTCTGCATCATTGTTACATGATACTTTTCGACAAAACCAATATTGTAAAAGCGGTTGAAAATCAAATAGGCGGAACCTATTTCAGAATCAATCCATCGCCCTCTTAAATGATGAATGCCGAATTTATCCTTCAAGAGCTTTTTTCTATAGCTGATCCGGAAAAAGCAAAATTTCTTTCGGGCTATTTCAAAACGGGAAAGGGGCAGTATGCCGAAGGCGATGTTTTTTTAGGGATTGCAACGCCTGTTACGAGGGATATTGTCAAAAAAAGTTCCTCCCTTCCGTTCCCTGAAATTCAAATTTTGTTGGATTCTATATTCCATGAAGCCCGTTTGGCCGGTTTTTTACTGTTGGCTAAACAATTCAAAAAATCGAAAGAAGAAAAAGAACGAAAAGCCATTTTCGATTTTTATCTGAAAAATGCCCAAAAGGCCAATAATTGGGATTTGGTAGATGTTACTTGTCGCGATGTAATTGGTTTATATTTGCTTGATCACAAAGAGAGTAGAGGAGCGCTTTATCACTTGGCCGGAAGCGCTAATCTTTGGGAGCAACGGATGGCCATTGTGTCGACATGGACATTTATCAAACATCGACAGTTTGACGATACTTTGTCGTTGGCCGAAAAATTGCTTTTCCATCCGCACGATCTCATGCACAAAGCCGTTGGCTGGATGCTGCGGGAAGTTGGGAAAAAAGACCGGGGAGTTTTGGTCGATTTCCTTGAAAGGTATTCCTCGGATATGCCGCGAACCGCCTTACGCTATGCCATTGAGCATTTAGATCCGGAGGAACGGGCGTATTTCATGAAAAAATAAGCGTTTCACAATGTTTCTTTGATGATTTCCCCAACGGTAGGGTGGGGGAATACCATGGCTTTCAATTCCTCGGCTTTCATTCCTTTTTCGATAGCGATGCCCGCAATCACAATGATTTCAGAAGCTGGATTACCCAATATATGAACGCCTAAAATCGTTCCGTCTTCGCCTTCCAATATTTTGCACACGCCATTTCCCTGTTCATTTTCGGCCACAAAACGTCCAGAGTAGCTCAAAGGCAATTTTTTTACCGTATAAGCAACGCCTTCTTGTTGCAAAACATCTTCCGTTTTTCCGACGCCGGCCATTTCCGGCAGGGAATAAACCACGCTGGGAATCGCTTTGTACGACATTGGGCGACGGTTTCCCAAAATATGTTCTACGGCCGCTTCCGCTTCCCGTACAGCCGTATGCGCCAAAAGCGAAAAACCGGTTGCATCGCCGCAAGCATAGATATCGGGATGATCAGTTTGCATAAATTCGTTGACTTTCAATCCGGGAGTTACTGGCTTACGCCCTGCACTTAAAAGAATTTGGGCTGTTTCGAGGATTTGCTTTTCTCCGGCCTTTTCGATTTCCACTTGATTGTTCTTTACCGAAACTACTCGCGTGTTGAGATGAAACGCAATGCCTTTTTTGGTCAATTCGCTGCGCAGCAGACCGGAAAGTTCCCGATCCATTCCATACAAAATTTCACCCAGCATTTCGACTACGACCACTTTGGTCCCCAAGGTATTGAAAAATGAGGCAAATTCGATTCCGATCACCCCTCCCCCAATAATCAGAAGCGATTCCGGGAGTTCCTTATTGTCCAAAGCTTCGCGACTGGTCCAAAAAGCAGTTTCTTTCAATCCGGGAATGGGAGGGATAAGGGTTTCCGACCCCGTGCAAAGAATTAACTTTTTCACGAAATAGACTTGTTCTTTGCATAGAATTTCTATTCGTTCGTGATCCACGTTTTCTCTTATCTTTACAAAAGCTTCTCCTGCCACTACTTCCACTTGAGCTTCCGTCATTTTTGCACGAATGCCAGCGGCCAATTTGCGGACTACTTTGTTTTTACGTGCAATAATTTTAGATAAATCATAGCTCACCTGATCGCAAGTGATTCCATATTTGGCCGAATCTTTGGCCGAATGATACACTTTGGCCGAATACAGCAATGTTTTGGCGGGAATGCATCCTTCATTCAAACAAACGCCGCCCAAAGCGTTTTTTTCAAAAAGAATGGTTTTTAATCCTCTTTTCCCTGCCAGTTCTGCCGCTGTGTATCCAGCAGGTCCCCCGCCAATAACCGCTAAATCATAATTTATCATCATTTTTTTTATTTCTTTTACAAAGATACGTTTTTTGGGAATTTTTCAGCCGGAATATTGTAATTTTGTATTTTTATTATTCATATAAATTGTATTGCAATGGTACACAAATTTGATTTTCTTGTTATTGGTTCTGGAATTGCAGGCATGAGTTACGCTCTGAAAGTGGCTGACCAAGGAAGTGTCGCGCTTCTCTGCAAAACCACTTTAGAAGAAGCCAATACCTATTATGCGCAAGGAGGAATTGCCTCTGTCACGCTTCCTTACGATGATTTTGAAAAACACGTTCAGGATACTTTGATTGCGGGCGACGGTATTTGCGATAAGGAAGTTGTGGAAAAAGTGGTTCGTGAAGCGCCTCAACAAATCAAGGAATTGATTCGCTGGGGAGTGGATTTCGACAAAAATCAGAAAGGCGATTTCGACCTGCATAAAGAAGGCGGTCATTCCGAATTCCGCATCCTGCATCACAAAGACAGAACCGGACAGGAAATTCAAGAGAGTTTGATTCACGCAATTAAACGACATCCCAATGTTTGCGTTTTCCATCATCATTTCGCCATAGAAATTCTTACGCAACATCATTTGGGAGAAAAGGTAACGAAAGACACGCCTAACATTGAGTGTTACGGCGCTTACGTTTTAGACGAGGCCACCAATCAAATCCATACGTTTCTTTCCAAAGTGACCATGATTTGTACGGGCGGCATTGGAAATATTTACCAGACCACAACGAATCCTCTAGTCGCCACCGGCGATGGAATCGCTATGGTTTACCGTGCCAAAGGATTAGTCAAAGACATGGAATTTGTTCAATTTCATCCTACGGCATTGTATAACCCGATGGAACGTCCATCTTTTCTAATCACGGAAGCCATGCGCGGTTATGGCGGCGTTTTAAGAACAAAAGACGGAAAAGAATTCATGCAGCGCTACGACAAACGGGGTTCGCTTGCTCCGCGCGATATTGTGGCTCGCGCGATTGACAATGAGATGAAAAGCAGCGGAAGCGATTTCGTCTACTTGGATGTTACCCACAAAGACCCGGAAGAAACAAAAAGAGAATATCCTACTATTTACGAAAAATGTTTGAGCGAAGGAATCGACATCACCAAACAGTATATTCCGGTAGCTCCTGCGGCGCATTACCTTTGCGGGGGAATTGTAGTGGATATGGATGCACGGACAACCATCAACCGCTTGTATGCCGCCGGCGAATGTTCGAGAACCGGATTGCATGGAGCGAACCGTCTGGCTTCCAACTCTCTGATAGAAGCGATTGTTTATTCCGACGCTGCCGCCAAGCATTCCATTGCGCATTTGAACCGCTATACATTTCAGAAAGCGATTCCGGAATGGAACGACAAAGGTACGTCGCTGACGGAAGAAATGGTATTGATTACCCAGAGCGTCAAAGAAGTGGGGTCGATTATGAGTAATTATGTAGGAATCGTTCGTTCCAACCTACGCTTGGAAAGAGCCTTGGAACGACTGGAAATCATTTATCGGGAAACCGAAAATCTTTTCATTCGCTCGACCGTTTCAAGAGATATTTGCGAATTGCGCAATATCGTCAATGTCGGATATTTAGTTATCAAACAGGCAATGGAACGAAAAGAGAGCAGAGGACTGCATTATACCATTGATTATCCAAAGAAAAACGACTGAGGACGCCGTCCGCAGGAATTAATCCATTGGCGCTATGCTATTGCTCCATACTTGTTGCGCTCCATGTTCGGCGGCTGTCATCGAATGGTTGCGGGGACAGGGTATTTACCCTACTTTATTTTTTTTTAATCCGAACATTTATCCGCAAAACGAATATGAAATTCGTAAAAACGAATTGATCCGGCATGCCCTTTCGCTGAAAATGGATTATATCGAAGGCGATTACCGCCATGATATTTGGCAAAAGTCCATCAGAGGATTGGAAGATCAACCGGAACGAGGGTTGCGTTGTTTGGAATGTTTCAAGATGCGATTGTTTGCAACAGCCCATTTGGCTGCTGAAAAAGGATTTTCACAAATTGCTACGACTTTGGCTTCTTCGCGTTGGAAAAATCTCCGGCAAATCGCAGAAGCCGGTCATTGGGCTGCGGCTCAATTCCCCAACGTACAGTTTCTGGAAAAAAATTGGAGAAAAGATGGACTGAGCGAACGCCGCCGGATTTTACTCCAAGAAAACGATTTTTACAATCAAACTTATTGCGGTTGCGAGTATTCGGTTTCTCTTCGTCTTCCAGAAGCTTCTCCATAATTCTTAAATACTTCGGTCTTTGGACAAAAAAGGTGAAAAGATTGAATAAAATTTCTTTTATTTCTACCTTTGTTTCCAAATTATTAAGAGAGTAAGCGAATGGATTATATATGACCTTTAAAAACAAATTATGTATAATATGAAAAAAATTTTAAAAATCACAGGAATCATTTTATTAGTTATCGTATTGGCATTAATTATTTTACCATTTGCATTAAAAGGTAAAATTTTGGAAATGGCCAAAAGCGAGATGAATAAAACATTGAACGCCCAAGTTGATTTCGATCATTTGGGTTTGAATTTTTTCCGAAGCTTTCCGAATGCTTCCGTTAATTTAGACAACTTTTGTATTACTGGAGTGAACGAATTTGAGGGCGATACCCTTTTCTTTGCTCCCAGCCTTTCTGCAACCGTTAATGTGAAAAGTCTGTGGGGAGATTCAGGACTTGAAATAGTAAAAGTGAGCGCTGACAAAGCGAACATACGGGCTATTGTTTTGGAAAATGGAAAAGCCAACTGGGAAATCATGAAAACGGAAGAAGAGCAGGCCGTAGACACCACGCAGTCGAATTTCAAGTTGCAGCTCAAAAAAGTCGACGTCAACCATGCGGATATTTATTACGAAGATCGGGCAAGCAAGATGAACGTAGAACTGAAAGACTTGAATCTCAATTTGTCGGGCGATATGACCGCTAATGAAACCGATATGCGTACCAATTTTACGATCGATGGGCTTACTTTCCTCATGGATCGAATCCCTTATCTTTCCAAGGCGAAAACAAAAGCAAATATGGAAATTAAAGCCGATTTAAAAAACGGGAAATTTACTTTGTCGAAAAATACCCTCCAAATCAATGAAATAAAGGCAAATCTCGAAGGTTGGGTTGCTTTGCCGGAAGACGGAAGCATCGAAATGGATTTGAAATTAAACGCTCCAAGCACTCAGTTCAAAGATATTTTGTCAATGATTCCGGCGATTTATGCCAAAGATTTTAAAAATCTGAAAACTTCAGGGGAAGCGGTATTAACCGCATCCGCTAAGGGAGTCATGAAAGACGATCTGTTGCCCGCTTTCGACGCTCGATTGGATGTAAGCAACGCTTTTTTTCAATATCCAGGAATGCCCAAATCGGTCAGTAACATTCAAGCTAACATAAGAGCTTATAGTGCAGGAGGCTCCATGAACAATACGATAGTCGATATTCCGAAATTTCATTTCGAAATGGGCGGCAATCCGTTTGATTTGAAATTGCTCTTGAAAACTCCCATGAGCGATCCAAACATCGATCTTTCCGCCGTCGGCAAACTGGACTTGAGTATGGTTAAGGAAGTGTATCCTTTGGAAGATATGGAGTTGAGCGGAAATCTCAATGCCAATCTACAGTTGAAAACTCTTTTGTCGTACGTCGAAAAAGAACAATACGACAAAGTAGAAGCGTCCGGAACGCTAAATGTCAAGGACATGCTGATCAAGTCGAGCGCTAAAAACGATATTGAGGTGAAAAACGCTCAGTTGGCTTTCTCTCCTCGCTATGTAGATTTAAGCGCTTTTTCCGCTCAAATCGGGAAAAACGATCTGGCAGCTAACGGCAAACTGGAAAATTTCATTCCCTATTTCATGAAAAATGAAACCCTGAAAGGCAATTTGAGCGTTTCGTCCAATTATTTGAATCTAAACGATTTTATGACGACTGCGGATGAAAGCGCCGCTGATACTACAGGAATTATTGAAATTCCCAAAAATCTGGATTTCAATTTAAGCGGAAATTTTAAACAAGTTATTTTCGATAAATTAGACATGAGCAACGTAAGCGGACAAATCACGATCAAGGATGGGAAAGCGGAAATGAAAAATGTAGCGCTGACCGCTTTGGGAGGAAATTTGAATGTTAACGGTTATTACGATACGGGAAAAAATCCAAAGCAACCGGATATTTCCTTGGATTTGAATATCAAAAATGCTTCTTTTTCTCAAACCTTCTCCACGTTCGTCACCATTCAGAAATTAGCGCCGATATTCGAAAATATGGTGGGAAATTACTCCACGCAATTCAAAATGAACTCTTCTTTGGGCGACAATTTCATGCCTCTACTGAATTCGCTCACTGCAAGCGGTTTATTACAATCGAACAATGTCGAAATTTCGGGAGTGTCCGCATTGGACGGATTAGCCTCCGCATTGAAAAACGAATCGTTGAAAGATTTGAAAGTGAAAGATTTGAAATTACCGTTTGCCATCAACGACGGACGAGTAAACACCAAACCGTTTGATCTCAACTTCGGCAGCGGATCTATGAATCTTTCCGGCTCTACGGGTTTGGACCAGACCATTGATTACACAGCCAAAGTGAAGCTGTCGGACAAGTTAACCAACAATTACTTGCAAAATGTAAACGTAAAAATCGGAGGAACATTCACGAATCCCAAATTCAGCATTGATACGAAAGATGTCGCCGATCAATTGTTGGGTAAACTGGCGAGTTCTGTTCTGGGAGGAGATACCCAAGGTTCTTTGAAAGAGCAGTTGAGCGAACAAATAGACAAACAAGCGGACAATTTGCGTAAACAAGCTAAAGAAACCGGCGATAAATTGGTCGCAGAAGCAGAAAAGCAAGGTCAAAATTTGATCGACGAAGCAAACAAAACGTCCAATGCACTCGCTAAAATAGCCGCAGTGAAAGCGGCAGAAGCAAGCGCTAAAAAATTGAAAGACGAAGCGCAAAAGAAAGCCGGTCAATTAAGCGATGAAGCTGAAAAACAAATTCAAGCATTGAAAGATAAAAAGCAATAATTGGCGCTTTATGATTGACAAAAATATAAACATCCATTTTCTATAAGACCTAAATAAATTAGGGTGTGGGGATGATGGCTTTGTTTTTTGAGATGCAGAAGAAAATAGGGGTGGCATTCCAAGTAGAACGCTGCCCCTATTTTGCAATCAAGTGTTTGAGAGAATGATGTTTTAGCCTAATATTCAAATATTTATTTGCTTTAGAAGAAGCGTCCATATTTGCGTCGTTTACGTTCCAAAAAGCTTTGTGAACAGAACAACGCTAATCGGCGATACGGCCAATCTCTCCATAATCCGGTATCGTTTTCAGGAAAGCATAACTTCCATCAACATGGATATGGCAACAATAATGTTGCAAACCATTACTGACGATAAGCCAATCTACGTTAAGAGTCATGTTGTAACGGACAATTTGATCGAAAACCTCTTGACGAATGGATACGAAAGGCGCTTTGTATTCGATAATCATCTGCGGACGGAGAAAAGAATCGTAAAGAACTGTGTCGCAACGCTTGTTTAGATTTCCCAGAGTGATGCAGGCTTCGTTTACCAGTAAGCCTTTGGGATAATCTTTGTGTTTAATTAGATAAGAAACAAAATGTTGCCGCACCCATTCTTCGGGTGTCAGACGAACATATTGTTTGCGCAAGCAGTCGAAAACATATTCTTTTGTCCCTCGTTGTATAATCCGCAAATTGGCGGGAGGAAGATTTAAATCGGACATCGCACTATTTAGGTTTTTTTATTTAACTTTGCATGTTTCTATGCAAAATTAATGTACAGATGAAAACAAAACAAGAAATTGTGGAAAATTGGTTGTCACGGTATACGAAAAGGCCGCTGAAAGACTTTTCAAAGTATATTTTGTTGACCAATTTTAGCAAATACATAGAGATATTTGCCGATCATTATCAAGTTCCCATTATTGGAAAAGACGCAAACATGCCTAACGCTTCGGCTGACGGAATTACGATCATTAATTTCGGAATGGGTTCTGCCAACGCTGCGACCGTCATGGATCTCTTAAGCGCCGTACAACCTAATGCCGTTTTGTTTCTCGGCAAATGCGGAGGATTAAAAAAACACAATTCGGTTGGCGATTATATTTTGCCGATTGCCGCCCTACGCGGAGAAGGTACGTCGAACGATTATTTTCCTCCGGAAGTTCCTTCCTTGCCTGCGTTCAGCTTACTGAGAGCGGTTTCGTCCATTATTCGCGACAGGGGAAAAGACTATTGGACGGGCACGGTATATACGACCAACCGGCGAGTATGGGAATACGACGAAATCTTCAAAGATTATCTCCGTTCAGTACGGGTCATGGGTGTGGATATGGAAACGGCAACTTTGTTTACGGTGGGTTTTGCCAATCATATTCCGACTGGCGCTTTACTCTTGGTAAGCGATCAACCCATGATTTCCGAAGGAATAAAAACCGAAAAAAGCGACGCCCTTGTAACGCAAAATTTTGTAGAAGAACACGTTTGGATTGGCGTTCATGCACTAAAAACCATTATTGAAAATAAAGAGACAGTTAAACATTTGCGGTTTGAGTGGTAAATCCTTGATCTTGACTGCCGTACTTTTCGCCCCAAAAATTTGTTAATGCGATGCCGATTTGTAAAATGGCGATGCCAAATTCACTATTTATTTGTTTGGGACGCTGATTCCCGATCCATAATCACCGCATTGATTTTTTTTGATAATTTCGCCGCTCCCTCCGCATTCAAATGATCGCAATTAAAAAAATCCGCAACGGTAAAACTGTCGTCAGCGAAATAATCCAAATAGGGTATGTGATATTTTTGACTTAATGAGTTGCCAATATTTTGAGTTCTTTCGATAACCGATGCATCCATAAAACTCCTTATTGTGGAATAATTGGGATAAGTTATTAAAATCGGCGTGATGTTTTTGGATTGCAAAAGATTGATTAATGCTTCCAAATCATCTAAGACCGAATCTCCTCCTTTCCAACTGTTGACTGTTGCATTAAATCCATTGGCTCGGAGTTCACTTTTCTCCATTGATTGAACAGCTTCATCGTTTCTTCCCGCTTTATTTCTCCATCCTTTTACCAATACTTCGTTCTGATTATTAAATATCATTGATAAGGTTTGTTCCGGAGTGTAAACAAAGAAGGATTGCAAAAGAGATTCTTTATAAAACTGACGTTTTTTATAACTAATATCATAATAATATTTATAAAAAAAATCTCTGTTTTCTTCATGATCATAATATAAACTATTAAAGTCTAAAGTGAGCAACACATATTTTAATCGACGTAAAACTGGCAGATACTTTTCTGCTAATTTCCGGTCAAAATAAATGGATTGGCTTGCGAATGCCAAATTATGTGCATAAAGGGAAAATTGATTGGGATCTATATCATCCCCTGCATGCGAACTTCCCAGAATTAATATTTCGATACTGTCGGCATTAGCCACTAACTGATCTCTTTTTTGTTTGTACTGACTGGGAATATTTCTTACATAAATTTCAAGTCCAATGGTAATAATAATCACAGGAATACAAAACAGAAAAATTCTATATAAAAAATTTTTCATAAAAGTCAAAATTGGAAATAAATAAACTGTTGCTCTGTTCCCTTATATACCAAAATGAAGAACAGGATAACATAATAAAACGCATAGCGCAACCATTTTTGATTGATCTCTATGCCTGACAAAGCATGTTCTCCATTTCTTCCAAACCATTCTACGCAAAGGAGAACAAGAATCATACAAAAAGACAACACTACTTTTATTTTTCCGACCTCATATTCTCCTATATTTATTGAAAATA
>WRFY01000076.1 GCA_009783445.1 Candidatus Azobacteroides sp.
AAGTACAGTCAGGCATTGCGGTTGCTCAAATAATCAGAATAATTTTAAAAAACAAAAAATATGAAAAGAACGCTCTTATTTTTCGGCATTTTGCTTGCGGCGGGAACAGTCCATGCGCAAGACATTTTAAAGAAGTACGGTTGCAACAAGGAAATACTGACATTGAGCAAAGGACGTTACAAGGAAACGTTTGTCAATGAAAATGTGATGCAAATCGGTACCGTGCTTATCGACACTCGTACAGAGAAAGTGGTTAAATTTTTGGAGGAAGATACTACTGAAGTAAACTACAAAGCAGATAACACAAGCCGGTTTATGACGATTGATCCTGTGGCGGAAAAATATCCGGAGTTAAGTCCGTATGTTTATTGCAGGAATAATCCAGTGAGGTACATTGATCCAGATGGAAGGGATGTTAAACCTGCGGGGGTTGTGGAATTAAAAATGATACAAAATACTTTACCCAAAGAAGCCAGAGATTATGTAAGATTAGATAAGAGTGGGATCATTGACAAAAATTTATTAAATGCATATAGTGGGAAAAGCTTAAATTTCAATAATCTGAAGACAATGGTTAATTCGGACAAAACTGTTGAAATTAGGCTTAACGACCAATTCACTTTTGCAAGACAAAACGGAAAATTAGGAATAGCAA
The DNA here is from genome assembly GCA_009783445.1 of Candidatus Azobacteroides sp. Taxonomy (GTDB): domain Bacteria; phylum Bacteroidota; class Bacteroidia; order Bacteroidales; family Azobacteroidaceae; genus Azobacteroides. Next base: position 656 of record WRFY01000076.1, read on the forward strand.
AAATGGCGTACTTTCCATTTAACCCGCAATATGATTCAGAATCGGATAAAGATTTAACAGGTGAAACAATAGGAGGTCTTTCTACAGGGGAAAGTGGCTTTATGGGAAAAACATTATTTCCTGATAGAGAAGGCATACAAAATTCGCCAAACGGAAACATTATTGTTATTGTCAATAAACACTTATCGGCAGCGGGAGCAGCGGAAATTTACAGCCATGAGGCTAACGGACATGCTTTATTGTATATTATGAACGGTGGTGATCATAAGGGTGCAAGCCATCAACCTGTTAATGGAACATGGATTGAGGGAAATAAAACCTTACAAGAAATGATTATCAATTCCAAAAAAGAAACCATTAAAAATATGAAAGAACAATGAAAGCAATAATTTACATATTCTTTTCAATTTTTATATTTTGCAACTTGGAATTAAACGCTCAATGTTTATTACAAATAGATACAGTTTCATTCAGTTATTTCAATGGAATTACAGAACAAGAACAAACAATAGACAACTATAAAATAACAAATAACTCCAATGAAGAATATTTAACTTGGGTGTCATTAATTCCTACAAAAAGTAAATCAAACATTGAATTGATACACGATTTTTTTATGAAAAGAAAAGGCGATTTTAATTTGATTGAAATGATAAATGAAAATTTATTAGATGATAAATCAATCAACATAGGTTACTCATTCATTAAAAACATTTTTCCAAGAGATACATTTTTTTATTTTATTGCAAAAACTAACCCAAATTCAACTTTTTATCAAGATAGAATTGTAATCATAAAGAAAAAAGAGGTAGAACAATATTTGAATATGCAAATTGAAGAAAAGTATTTTTTTATATTTACGAATATTTTTTTAATAGGAAAATGATTTATGAAAGAAATGTTTAGCTGTAGCTGGTTGACTCTTTTTAGTCAAAACAAAATATTGTTGTTTTGCAGTAATTGTAACAACTTCTGTCTCCATTGCATGTTAAAAATTAAATGCTTTACATTCCCAAAGGTAAAATTCTTTGGGAGCATAAAGCAAGTCTCTGATTGGCAAGATCAGGTAAATAAAAAAATGCAAGGATTATGCTCATAGCGAATAATATCGTACCTTTTAAATAGATTTTATCCAAAATAAAAATGAGACCGGTATTAATTTTTTTATGCCTTTGGGTAACCGCATTGAGTTCTGCTCAAAAAACAGATAAGATGCCGGTCATCATTAGCATTCCTCCTCAGGAGTATAAAATAGCTACGTTGACTGACAGCATATTTGGAGAACCTGCGCGGGTGATTTTTGTAGTGGATGTTTCTTTTGAAAATCCTCTTTGTGATTCTACAAAAGAAATCAGAGTGATTGATGTGGAAATAGTAAGGCTTAGAGTTAAATTATTAAAGACAGACAAACAACAGTATGATTATGATATAAAATGCGAAGCTCGTAATAAAGACGCTTTTCAACAAAAAATATGCCAACATTTTAGTTGGGTCTTTTTATATTTATTTCAACATCAACCTTATGAAAAGATGGGAGACAGAAAATCTTTTTCTAATAGAGTACTATTTGGCGGGTCTGTGTATATAGTACCGCCTAACAACAACACCGACAAGAGAAAAAAACAGAAGATAAACACTCCCAAAATTAAAGAATAATGTGGATACTTAGGAAGGAAATAACGTTTGTGTTTCAGCATCTGTTAATCATTGAATTTGATAAATTTATATTTCGAATATCTTGAAAATAAAAATTAGAAAAAATTGTAATTTTAACATGAAAATATTAGCATTCATTGCAGGACTATTTTGGACAGTTTCGCTTTCTGCCCAACCATCAGAAGCATATCAACAATCGTATGATTTTATCCATAAAATGTTGAGAGATGAAATACCGTTAAGTTTTAAAGACGCTGTTTGGGCAACCGAAAATGCTTATTGGGATGATCGTTTGGATATAAAAGCATTCAATCAGGAAATAGAATTCCTCGTTCAACTCTGCGATATCATTTCCAACTCCGAATTAATCACATACGCCGGAAAAGATAAAGACATTGTAACAAAACATGCCGCTCTTTTCAAAACTCTTATGGATACTGTATCTTTACCAATTGATTCTACCCGCATGCTGTTCCATTTGCCCTACACTTACGATTTCGACGACCCCACCGGTCAAAAAGACTGGACAAAAATGTTCGTTTCCAAACTCTTGGAAACCGGCAAAGGCAACTGTCATTCCTTACCTTATCTTTACAAAATACTGTCCGATGAGTTGAGCATTCCCTGTTATCTTGCCTTTGCACCCAACCATATTTATATTAAATTGTTCGCCGAAAGTACAGGCTGGTACAATACGGAACTGACCAGCGCTACCTTCCCGATTGACGCTTGGATTATCGCTTCCGGCTATGTTCCGATTGACGCTATCCGCAACGGTTTATATATGGATACGTTGAACAATAAACAAGCCGCAGCTAATTGCCTACTCGATTTAGCGCAAGGTTACCAACATAAATATGGAAAAGAAAATCCGGAATTTGTCATCAAATGCTGCAATACGGTTTTAGAATATCATCCGACAAACGTAAACGCTTTGCTGACGAAAGCCGAAGCGCAAAAACAGTACATTCATTCATTGATGAAAACAAAAAATCTGAAAAAGCCGGAAGAACTTTTTTCTGATCCAATGATCAAAGAAATGTTTTCGGATATGGAATCAACTTATATCCAATTACACAAATGGGGATACCGGCGGATGCCCGAAGAAATGTATCGGCAGTGGATGGGATTGCTTAAGAATGAGCCGAATACTTATACGAACCAAAAATTAAAAATTTCGAAATAGATTTATCCAGTTTCCAAGACATACATACACCGACGTTTCAGAATATAACAATATTTATGACACTTACGGTTATAGCGGCGCGTTCAATAAAAACAATATAATAATTTGTATCTCAATTAATTATAAAAGCATGCTTTTTATGTCGCCATCTTTATTTTTTATGCGTTGGTACTAGCCTCGTTTCAGACCCTATTCTATTTCTGCCTAATTTTTATTATCTTTGGGGCGTCATTTTAGAAAAAAATCGCTTCATGAAAAATTGGGTTGGATTATTTGTCTATGTTTTGTGTATGTATGCCTGTTCGTCTAAAAAGGAGTCTGTTGATGTTCCGCTAAATGATAATCGTTTGTTTCTTATCGTGGGGTCTTATTCTGATGGAACGACCGCAGGAATTTCGGTGTATGATTTCGAAATGCAAACGGGCGATTTTGAATATGTCAGTGATGTAAAAAATATTTTAAATCCTTCTTATTTAGTTGTTTCTCCGGATGAAAAATTTGTTTATTCAACCAACGAAATAGAAGACGGCGCTGTAAGTTCTTTTACTTTTGATAAAAAGACAGGAACTCTAAGTTTAATTAATTATCAGTTTACCGAAGGAGCTGATCCCTGCTATATCAATATCAATAAGGAAGCCACATTTATTGTTACCGCTAATTATACGGACGGAAGCATTTCTGTCTTTCCTTTGACCGAAAACGGAAGCATTTCTCCTCTTTCGCAACACATTGCATTTTCTTCTCCGGAAGAATATGCGCTGCCGCATCCTCATGCGCATACCGCTATTTTTTCTCCCAATGAAAAATATCTTTTTGTTACTGATTTGGGAAGAGACCGTATCTATCAATTCGATGTTGCGGATGGAAGAAGAAAGATTTATTTGAATCAGGAGAAAGATCACACCGTTCTTTTGAAAGCAGGTTCGGGTCCGCGTCATCTGGTTTTTCATCCCAATGGTTGCTTTTTGTACAGCATCAACGAACTGTCGGGAACGATTGCAGTGTTTGCTTACCGAGATGGGATTCAACACCTTGTTCAGTACGTCGATTCCGATACCGCTTCGAGGGCGGGACAAAAAGCAAGCGCTGATATTCATCTCACTCCTGACGGTAAATTTCTGTATGCATCCAACCGTTCGGAAGCCAACGAATTGGCTATTTTCTCCGTTAATTCCAACGATGGTCAATTAACGAATATAGGATATCAGGAAACGGGCATTCATCCGCGCAACTTTATTATCTCGCCCAATGGTAAATTCTTGCTGTGCGCCAACCGCGACAGTAACAATATTCAAATTTTTGAAATTGATACAAAGAGCGGATTGCTGCACGACACGGGAAAGGCGATTTCTGTCGATAAGCCGGTTTGTCTGAAATGGATTACAAAAGAGGAATTATAAATAATAAATTATTCACTCCAAAAGATGTTGACAGGGAAAAAAATCGTCTTGGGAATTACAGGCAGTATAGCCGCTTACAAAGCGGCTTATCTTTGCCGTGCATTGATAAAGAAAGGAGCTGAAGTTCAGGTTGTAATAACGCCAGCGGGAAAAGAATTCATTACGCCGGTCACCTTGTCGGCTTTGACGCAGAAACCGGTAGTGAGCGAGTTTTTCACCGCCAACGACGGAAGCTGGCACAGTCATGTCGATTTGGGGTTATGGGCCGATTTGATGTTGATCGTTCCGGCTACGGCAAGTACGATTGGTAAAATGGCGAATGGCATTGCCGACAATATGCTTGTTACGACTTACTTGTCGATGAAAGCGCCGGTCTTTGTTGCGCCGGCTATGGATTTGGATATGTATGCGCATCCGTCGACCCAGCAGAATTTGGAAAAACTAAAATCGTTTGGAAATCAGATTATTGAACCGACAGTCGGTCCTTTGGCAAGTAATCTGGAAGGAAAAGGCCGAATGGAGGAACCGGATAGGATAGTGGAAGTCCTTGAAGCTTTTTTTGAAAAAAAAGGAGAGTTGATTTCTAAAAAAATATTAATAACGGCAGGTCCTACGTATGAAAAGATCGATCCGGTACGTTATATCAGTAATTATTCTTCTGGTAAAATGGGCTTTGCCCTGGCGGAAGAATGTGCGTCGAGAGGAGCGGACGTTTTTTTGATCAGCGGTCCGGTACAATTGCAAACGGTTCATCCGCACATCCAGCGAATCAACGTCGAATCGGCGGAAGAAATGTATCGAGCGGCTTTGGATTATTTTCCAAAAATGGATTTAGCGATTCTTTGTGCAGCCGTAGCGGATTATAAGCCAGTCCATTGTGCAGAGCGCAAAATAAAACGCGAAGCCGGCGAAAATTTAACCTTGGAACTTGTTCCCAATCCAGATATTGCGGCGGCTTTGGGAAACAACAAAACGGATCGCCAGCGAGTGGTTGGTTTTGCATTGGAAACCGATGATGAGATAGCGCATGCAAGCGAAAAATTACAAAAGAAAAAACTGGATTTCATTGTGTTGAATTCCTTGCGAGAACCGGGAGCCGGCTTTCAGGGAGATACTAACAAAATAACGATAATCAATTCGAAAGGAATGATCAAAAATTTTCCCTTGAAATCGAAAAAAGCAGTTGCCGCTGATATTATGGACACGCTAAGAAACGAAGGGTATGCTTATTAAAAATCGTATAATCAATAAATTTGTCGGCTTGCTGATCTTGTTTTTTACAGGAACAGCCAGTTTGCAAGCGCAGGAATTGAACGCTCGCGTGACGGTCAACAGCGATCGGATACAAAGCACGAATAAAGATATTTTCACTTCGATGGAACGGGCCTTGAATCAATTTGTCAATGGAGCGCAATGGAGTGCGGCTGCGTTTTCTTCCGGCGAACGAATTGAATGCACTTTTTCTCTGACGATACTCGAACAGTTATCGGACAATGTCTTCCGAGCGGAATTATTTGTTCAGTCGCGCCGACCGGTTTACAATTCTTCCTACACGACTTCCTCGCTCAATTACAGAGACGTGAATATCGAATTTGAATATACGGAAAACGCTGTGTTTCAGATACCGCAAAACACGTTGGACAACAATTTGGAAGCTGTTTTCGCCTTTTATGCTTATATGATTTTAGCTTTGGATTTCGATAGTTTCTCCGTTTTGGGGGGCAGCGCTTTTTACCGGCAGGCGCAGTCGATTGCCGCTTTGGCGCAATCGTATTCTAGCTGGAATGGATGGTCGGCATTTGACAATAGAAAGAGTCGCGGAGCGATCGTCAATGCTTTTTTGGACGAAACTTTGCAAGGATATCGCAATTTGTGGTACACGTATCACCGGAAGGGATTGGACGAAATGGCCGCGAATGCCGATCGGGGGCGGACAACCATTTTGAACGCTTTGTCCGCTTTGAAAGATATACGCCAAATACGTTCTTCCGACGTGTTGCTGCAAATGTTTGCCGATTCTAAATTAGACGAAATTGTGTCGATTGCCGACAAAGCAACCAAGGAAGAAAAAAAAGAATTATACGACCTGCTTCGCAATCTTTTTCCCAGCATGTCGAATCAATTGGAATCATTGAAAAAATAATATATTCGCCAAAATGCTTAAAAGTCTGTCTATTCGAAATTATGCTTTAATCTCTGCCTTAGAGATTGACTTTTCAACGGGTTTTTCGGTGGTTACTGGAGAAACGGGAGCAGGGAAATCCATTATTTTAGGCGCTTTATCCTTGATTTTAGGTCAACGTGCAGACGCCAAATCCGTCCGGCAGGGAGAAGATAAATGTTGCATTGAAGGATGTTTCGATATTTCGTCTTATTCGCTGGAACCTCTTTTTCAGAAAAAAGAATGGGAATACGATGCCCAAAATTGCATCTTGAGAAGGGAAATCTGGAATTCGGGCAAATCGCGGGCTTTTATCAACGACACTCCGGTTGGTCTCAACGACCTGAAAGAATTAGGCTCTTTTTTGATTGATATTCATTCGCAACATCAGAATTTATTGTTGGGCGACGACCGGTTTCAATTGCAAGTCTTGGATACATTGGCCGGCAACCACAAAATACGAATGGAATTTAAATCGGCTTACCGGCGCTTTTTGTCGATTCGCTCCCAATGGCAGGAATTATGCGAAAAGGTAAAGACGCTGGCTTCCGAACAGGATTATTTGCGTTTTCAACTTCAACAATTAGAAGACGCTCGATTGAAACCGCAGGAACAGTCTGCATTGGAAGAAGAATTGTCCTTGCTTTCCCATGTCGAAGAAATCAAAAACGGGTTGTATGTTCTGGAACATTTGTTGTCGGACGAAGACAAGGGGATTGTGATTTCCCTGAAAGAATCGCTTCAACTCGCTCAATCGTTATGCAAAATATATTCCCCTGCATCTGAAATGCGCGACAGATTGCAAGTCGCTTACTTCGATTTGAAAGATTTGTTGCCGGATATTTCTGGACAGCAGGAAAAATTGGAATTCGATCCGGAACGATTGCAATGGATAAACGATCGGCTGGATTTGCTTTATTCCTTGCAACAAAAACACAAAACCGATTCAGTGGAAGGCCTGATTGCATTGCAAAATCAATGGAGCGCGCAGTTGCAAACAATCGAAGGCTATGACGAAAAAATAATGGACTTGAAAAAACAAATGGATGCGGCTCGTGAATTAGTTCTTTCTCTTTCCGATCAGTTGTCGGCTACGCGCAAGGAATCCGCCGCTCGGTTGGAAAAGCAATTGACGGAAAAAGTAAGCGTTTTGGGCATGCCTTACATTCGGTTTCAATGCCAAATGAGCAAAAAAGAATTTCCCGATTCCGAAGGTTCGGACGAAATCTGTTTTCTTTTTTCAGCCAATAAAAACGGCGAATTGAAAGCGGTGGCACAAACGGCTTCCGGAGGTGAAATTTCCCGTTTGATGTTGGGAATCAAAGCTTTGATTGCCGGAGCAAGCGCTTTGCCCACCATCATTTTCGATGAAATAGATACAGGCGTTTCAGGTGAAATGGCCGACAAGATGGGCGATATCATGCGTCAAATGAGCGAAACAATGCAAGTAATCGCCATTACTCATCTTCCGCAGATTGCGGCCAAAGGCGATTCTCAGTGGCTGGTTTATAAAAAAGAAAACAATCAGGGGACGGAAACGCACATCCGTCGATTGTCGGAAGAAGAGCGAGTGAAAGAAATCGGGCAAATGTTGAGCGGTTCGGAATTAACGAGCGCCGCGCTCGAAAATGCTAAACAATTATTAAAACGTGAAAGAAAGTGAAATGATCTTCGGCATTCGTGCCGTAATTGAAGCCGTACAGGCGGGAAAAGATATAGATAAAATTTTGATGCGAAGAGATTTGCAAGGCGATTTGTCGCGCGAATTATTTCAGATGCTAAAAACGGCTCAAGTTCCGGTACAACGGGTTCCCAAAGAAAAATTAGACCGTTTGACGCGCAAAAATCATCAGGGAACGATTGCTTTTATCTCGGCAATCGCCTATCAACGATTGGAAGACATCGTTCCGTTCTTGTATGAAGAAGGAAAAAATCCGTTTATCGTGCTGTTGGATGGAGTGACCGACGTCCGCAATTTCGGAGCGATCGCTCGGTCGTGCGAATGCGCAGGAGTCGACGCATTGGTTATTCCCATGCACAACAGTGTTTCGGTCAATGCCGACGCCATCAAAACTTCGGCAGGCGCTTTGCTTTCGTTGGCGGTATGCAAAGAATCGACAATCACTGAAGCCATCCGTTTTTTACAACACAGCGGGTACAAAGTTTTTGCCGCAACCGAAAAAGCGGAAACCGAATATACGCAAGCCGATTATTCAATTCCGTTAGCTTTAATTATGGGTGGCGAAGACCGGGGAATCTCGATCGACAACCTCCGCATTTGCGACGAACGAGTGAAGATTCCGGTCAAGGGAACGATCGCTTCGCTGAATGTATCGGCTGCCGCTGCCGTTTTCATGTATGAAGTAGCACGCCAGCGCAAGGGGTAATTCTTTTATTTATACAACATGAAACAAGGGATACAACACGGTTCGTCGTTTATTGTAGGATTTATCCTTTTGCAGTTTGCGGCTTGTTCCGGTTATTCGCCCAAGCCTCTGGCATATTTTCGCATCGACATTCCTGAACCGGAATACCAGGAAGTAGATTCTTTTCATCATTTTGCATTCGAACTTTCCAATCAGGCTCTGATCACCCAGGCGGCTCCGGCTAAAGAGGGAGAATTCTTCAATATTTCTTATCCCCGTTTGAATGCAACTATTTATTGCAGTTTTATTCCTTTAAAAAAAGATAATTTGGCGCAACTTTCTGAAGAAAGTCGTAAATTTGTCTACCTTCATACAATCAAAGCGGACGACATTCAAAACCAATTCTTTGAATATGCCGAACAGAATGTATACGGACTTGTTTACAGGATCGAGGGCAATGTAGCGTCGCCGATCCAGTTTGTATTGACCGACAGTATCCGCTCTTTTTTCAGAGGAGCTTTATATTTTGATAATCCGCCCAATCAGGATTCGATAGCTCCTGTTTTAGAATATATAAACAACGATATTCAGGTTCTAATAGAAAGTTTTCGATGGAAGAAGCAAAACAAAAGATAGAAAATTTAAGGAAAGAAATAGAAAATTGGAATTACCAATATTATGTGCTTGCCCAGCCGGTGATCAGCGATTTTGAATACGACCAAAAGTTGAAAGAACTGGAACAATGGGAAGCGGAATATCCTGAATATTACGATCCCAATTCGCCTTCCCAACGAGTAGGAAGCGATATTAACAAAAATTTCGTTCAGGTTGAGCATACTTATCCCATGCTTTCGCTCTCCAATACGTATTCGGAAGAAGAAGTAACCGATTTTTACAATCGGGTGAAAAAAACGTTGAATGAAGATTTTGAAATCGTTTGCGAATTGAAATACGATGGAGCGTCCATTTCGTTGATTTACGAAAATGGTTCTTTGAAACGTGCTGTCACGCGGGGCGATGGACTGCGCGGCGACGATGTGACGAGCAACGTTCGTACCATTCAAAGCATTCCGTTGCGGCTGCAAGGGAACGATTATCCTAACTTTTTCGAAATCAGAGGCGAAATATTATTGCCGTGGGCTGTTTTCGGCCGTTTAAATGAAGAACGGATAGCCGCTGGCGAAACGCCTTTTGCGAATCCAAGAAATGCGGCTGCCGGAACATTGAAAACGCAGAATCCGCAAATTGTGGCGCAACGAAAATTGGATTCTTACCTTTACGCGCTGTTGGGTGAAAATCTGCCGTACAATAGTCATTACGAAAATATGGAAACAGCCCGCAAATGGGGGTTCAAAGTTTCCAATGCCGTCAAGAAATGTACCGTTTTGCAAGAAGTGTTCGAATTTATTGCCTATTGGGAAGTCGAACGCAAAAATCTGCCTATCGCTACGGATGGAATTGTTCTGAAAATTAATTCGTTGCGGCAACAAGCGAACCTTGGATCGACAGCCAAATCTCCTCGCTGGTCGATTGCCTATAAATTTCAAGCTGAATCGGCCGAAACAAAGTTGATTTCGGTTGATTTTCAGGTGGGGCGCACAGGGACGATTACGCCGGTGGCCAACCTCGAGCCCGTCTTACTGTCCGGAACTATCGTAAAAAGGGCTTCACTGCATAACGAAGACATTATCAATAAGTTCGATGTGCATATAGGCGATCTATGCTATGTGGAAAAAGGCGGTGAAATCATTCCCAAAATAACGGGAGTAAATAAAGAAGTCCGTATCCATATCGGTGAAAAAGTACGTTTTGTTCGGTATTGTCCGGCTTGCGGAACCCAATTAGTTCGTCCGAAAGGAGAAGCGGCTCATTATTGTCCCAACCATTCGAGTTGTCCTCCTCAAATCAAAGGGATGATCGAACACTTTGTCAGTCGGAAAGCAATGAATATCAACGCAGGAGAGGAAACCATCCAGCTATTCTACGACGAGGGATTGATCAAAAATGTAGCCGACTTGTATGAAATTCGGAGAGAAGACATTTTGCGATTGGAACGCTGGAAAGAAAAAAGCGCGAACAATTTTCTGGTTAGTTTGGAAGCTTCCAAAAAAGTTTCGTTCGATCGAGTGTTGTATGCTTTGGGCATCCGTTTCGTTGGCGAAACCGTAACCAAACGCTTGGTTAAAGCTTTCCCCGATATCGACCGTTTGATGAACGCAACCTACGAACAACTAATTGCTGTGGACGATATAGGAGAAGTCATTGCACAGAGCGTTCGGGATTATTTTTCTACCGAATCCAATTGCGAATTGATCCGGCGTCTGAGATCATACGGCATCCAAATGGCTACAGAAGAAGAACTCTTGACCGAGAAAACAGATATTCTGAAAGGCAAAACATTTGTTATTAGCGGCGTTTTTTCGGAACACTCCCGTGACGAGTACAAAGACTTGATCGAAAAAAATGGCGGTAAAAATACCGGTTCGATCTCTGCTAAAACCGATTTTGTCCTGGCTGGCGAAAATATGGGACCCGCTAAATTGGAAAAAGCTCAAAAGCTCGGCATTAAGATAATAAACGAACGCGAATTTCTGGCAATGATTTAAAAAACCGCTGAATTATGTATAAATACATCCTGAAACGAAAGATAAAAAAATATGTTACGCATGACTTTCGAGAAAAATCTTACCTGAATTTGAAAGATATTCACTCCATTTTGGTTCTGTTTGATACGGCTGCTTATGGGGAGGCGGACACTTTCGTGGAAAAGTTGAAAAAATTAGGAAAACAAGTAACGGTTTATGCCTACCAAAACAAAAAAGACAAAACCCATTATTCGAAAACGTCCTACAACATCATTACCGGCAAAGAAGTAGAAAGTTTATTTAAGAATCCCATGGAAAAAATTGCAAAGGAATTGGCCGAAAAAAAATTCGATGCCGTGATCGACTTAAACATTCAGTCGATCCTTCCCATGGAATACTTATTGGTTCGTTCTCAAGCTCCTATCAAAACAGGGTTACGGAAAGCCGATCGTCCGCCGCTTCACGATTTTTCTGTGATCAACCTGCCTGACAAAGGTGAAGAAGGACTGAATGTGAGAGAATTAGCTAAACAAATTATTTATTACCTCCACATGATTCGTTCTAAATCGTGAGAAAAGGAATCAAACATTTAAAAGGCTTACACAAGGTTTATCAAACTTCAAAATTGGCTCAGGAGAGTAAATAGAAATTAGTCCTCGTCGCAAAACATACAAAATAGGGACAACGGAAACGAATTTTACGGGGATTTCTAAGTAAAAATATCGTCAAAAAAATAGTAAAAGAATATTTTTTTACTATTTTTTGTGTTCGGGCAAGGATATAGTTCATAGACATCATGCCTTGGAGCGCAGAAATTACCCTCGCAAATTAAATCATATTATATTTATTATCAATAGATTACGAATTAATTTTGCAAAGACAGACTCCGTAAATTCACACAGCAATTGCATTTTACTAACCTTAGGTTTCAACCTCATTATAGTAAATGGTATAAAATATCTAATATATTATACTATTAATAGGTAAAAATATCGAATATTTTAACCTATTAGAAATGAATTAGTTTGATATATTTTGACTAAATTTGCATCATAAATTAATTAATTATGAAACGAAATTTGTTTGAAACCTTAATATCTCACTTGGAGAAAAAAGAATTGTCAATATTAGTCGGTGCACGACAAACCGGAAAAACGACTCTCTTGCGCCAAGTAGAAAACTTCTGTAAGGGAAAAAATATTCCAAGTGTTTTTATGAACTTGGAAAATAAAAATCTGTTGTCGGAATTAAACAAAAGTCCATTGAATATTCTGAATTTTTTGCCTGTAACCGAGAAGCGGGTAGTCGTATTGATTGATGAAATTCAATATTTGGAAGATTCTTCCAATTTTCTAAAATTGTTGCATGATGAACATGCAAAAAACATAAAGATTGTAGCGACAGGAAGTAATGCTTTTTATGTTGATAAAACATTTAAAGATTCGTTAGTCGGAAGAAAGCGATTATTTCATTTGTTTACTTGTTCGTTTGATGAATATTTGAAGTTGAGAGACAGAGAGGAATTATACGACGAATTAAAACGCATTCGAGCCAATCCGTTGGCAAAAACGGCAAAAATAGAAACCCTACAACAGGAATGGAACAACTATATGCTGTATGGAGGGTATCCGGCTGTTGTAAAAGAACCTGACGGAGAGGAAAAGATTGCATACTTAAAGGAAATTCGCGATTCTTTTGTAAAAAGGGATATCTTGGAATCGGGCGTGCAAAATGAAATTGCGTTTTACAATCTTTTTCGTACCTTGGCCGCTCAAACAGGAAAGTTAATCAATGTAAATGAATTGTCGAGCAGCCTTAAAATTAAAAACGAAACGGTAAACCACTATTTATATGTTTTGCAGAAATGTTTTCACATTGCATTGATCCGCCCTTTTTTCAAAAATTTACGGAAAGAATTAACGAAAATGCCGAAAGCATACTTCTTAGATAGTGGATTGCGTAATTGCTTAATCAATAATTTTGACCCACTGGCTTTTCGTACGGATAAAAATGAACTTTGGGAAAATATGTATTTTCGGTTATTAGTAGAGAAATATGACCTGTATGATATTTCTTTCTGGCGTACAACGGAAGGAAATGAAGTGGATTTTGTTTTGAATCGCATGAAGGATACTTTTGCCGTTGGAGTAAAATTTGAAAAAAAAGCGATTAAGGAAAGCAAGTATAAAATGTTTAGAAGCGCTTATCCAGAGATTCCCCTCAAGTTTGTGTGGATAGAACCTTTTGATGAAAATTTTTTCAGACTATAGACCTACGAAATAGATTTGCAACGGATAATCATTTTCATTTTGTTGTCTGAGATAAAAAAGGTAAATTCACAACTATTTTAATGGCTATTAATTAAGAGCAATTAAATTACCTGTACATGAAATTTGGCGATATTTTAAAAAGTATGCGGATATAGAAATTTGAAATTTTTTTATTAACCTTATTTCTAAAAAATAAATTTATATTTTTCACATTCCACCTGCGACGATTCAGTAATAATGCAATAGCCGTATAAATTTTGATAATTTGTCGTATCTTTGTTGTATAATAAATTGGTTGAATAGATGAATTTCAGAGCCTCATTTTGCGACCCGTTCAAATCCGACATTATTGAAATCGGAAGTATTGAACAAGGAAAAATCATGGAACTATTTGAAAAAATTCCGTGGTCGGAGTATTTAACAAAAATGCAAACGGCCAAAGAAAGCGAGATTCATTATTCGCCTTCGCTGGAAATTGAAAATAGCGATAACCGAAATGGGTTATCCGTTTCCGTTATTGACGGTTGGAAATGGTATATTTTTTATAAGAGGCCAAAACTCGTCAAGAGATTTTTTGGACTGATAGAGAAAATGGATAACAACTATTTGACTGAAATACACGAACAGACAGAAAATGATGTGAGAGACTGTCTGGAAGCCTTAATGAAAAATGACTTATCGTTTTTAGAAAATAAAATCAAATAATAAAGGAAAACATACATTTGTGATATAAACCAATGGACAAAAAAGTAAAAAGAAAAATGGCGAATCCACAGATAAAATGTACCTTTATTTTTATCTTGTTGGGCGCTTTCCTATGGATAAGTTGCAGAGAAATCAACACAACAAATCCCCAAAAAGCATTTAAATACTGGACAGGCGCCATTCCGCCTGCTGATTTTGAATTTTTTGAGGGGCAATATTGGCAGTCTGCTCATATAACGAAGGAATATATTTTGTATCTAAAGTTTAAGCCAACAAAAATTTGGTGGAACAAGTTTTTGGAACTAAACAATATCCTTGAAGATAAAAATGAATGGATCATTCCAACGGACGCCCCCGACTGGTTTCGTCCTTCAGACAACGTTGTCCGATATCGTATCAATAATGATTTCGATCAAGGATCGCGGTATTTTATCGACACATTAACAGGAATCTGCTCTGTTTATGAAATTCAACTTTAAACCTTATTTTTATAAATAAATCGTTATGATGCATCGTAAGATTATAATTTTTCTTTTTTTGTTTATTGCATTCAATCAAATGGAAGGACAAATTCAAATTGCTTCAAAAGATTATTGTCCAATTGAAATACGACAGAATAATAATAAATATCAAATTCTTACCTGTTCGGGAAAAGTAATATTAAATGACATTGATAGTATAGGAAGATTGTTCAATTGGTATTGGTTAGTTAAATCAAACAATAAATATGGAATTTATGATGCTTCAGGGGAAAAAATTCTGGATATAATTTATGATGAAATAACTTTTCCGGGGAGCATCTGGGTTCTCAATGCGGAGTTTACAGTAAGAAAGGGGAATAAATATGGGATATACAATGGGAAAGGAGCTGCAACCGTACCGATTGCTTATGATGAAATAAAGTTTAAACAAGGTGTTTTTGTGTTGTTGAAAGAGAATAA
Organism: Candidatus Azobacteroides sp.; assembly: GCA_009783445.1. Lineage (GTDB taxonomy): Bacteria > Bacteroidota > Bacteroidia > Bacteroidales > Azobacteroidaceae > Azobacteroides. The sequence continues at coordinate 15,926 of WRFY01000076.1, forward strand.
AGAGTATTTTTTGATTAACAATATTGTTGTTAAAGATAAAATTCTTTTGGATAAAACTTTTCGTGTATTGGGTGATTTTCCTTCGGATAACACGACCTTTTATGTTTTTCAAAAAGACAATAAGCAAGGAATATTAGATGAAAATGGCGCCGTATTTTTGGATCCCCGATACGATGATATTGTACCGAAAAGGGTAATGATTGATGGATCGGCTAAGAATTTCTTATTTGTTAAAACGAATAATAAATGGGGAATGATAGATATGAATGATTCTATGATTGTCCCTATCCAATATGAATCGATTGAATTGGTAAATCCCGACTATTTAACTGTGGAGATGGATGGATTGAAACAATTTTATGACCTGAAAAATCGGCGATTGATTACGGATTATAATTTTGAGAGGCATGTCGGTTTAGACAAATTTTCAAGAATTGAAAAAAATGGAATGCAAACCTTGATTGATAATCAAACGATGCAGTTGGTATTCCCTTTTAAATACGAAGATATTTCGTATAATGAAAAAAGTAATAATTTTACGGTTAAACTCAATAACAAATACGGTATTATTGACTTTGACGAAAAAATCATTGTCCCTATAATATACGATAATTTTTGGGAGATACCGAACGGAAATAATACAAATTCGCAATGATTAATTTATTATCGAATGAAAATTGAACATATTGCTATTTGGACAAAGGATTTAGAAAGACTAAGAGACTATTATGTGCGGTTTTTCAATGGAAAGTCCAATCAAAAATATCTAAATCCAAAGACACAATTTGAGAGCTATTTTATTTCGTTTGAATCTGGTTGCAGATTGGAACTGACGACCATTCCAGAACTGGAAGAAAGGAGCAATAATAAACTTAATTATAAAGGAATTGCACATTTTGCATTTGAGGTCAAATCAAAGCTTGAAGTAGATGCTAAAGCGAAAGAATTAAAAAATGCAGGTTTTCCAATTGTAAAAGGACCGAGAATTACAGGCGATGGATACTACGAATTTGAAACAATAGATATCGACGGAAATAGAATTGAAGTGATGGCAAAGAATCCTTTTTGCAATCAGGCTATGTGAAAAAATTGTATCTTTGCGCATATATCAACAAATAATGTAAAAATGGCTCACAATCATGGACACGATCATTTTCACGGCGAAAGCAGTAATATCAGCGTCGCTTTTTTCTTGAATCTGTCATTTACTATAATTGAACTTGTTGGCGGAATTTTTACGAATAGCATCGCCATCATTTCGGATGCCGTTCACGACTTCGGCGACAGCTTATCCCTCGCGCTTGCTTGGTATTTTCAAAAATTGTCAAAAAAAGGAAGCACCAAAAAATATTCGTACGGTTATAAGCGTTTTTCACTTTTGGGCGCTATTATCAATTCGATTGTCTTGGTTGTTGGAAGCGTTTTTATTTTAACAGAGGCAATTCCTCGATTGTTTTCGCCGCAAGAAACCAATTCAAAAGGGATGTTTCTATTGGCAGTGGTAGGGATTACTATTAATGGCATAGCAGCATTACGTATGCGTAAGGCGAGTTCAATCAATGAACGGGTTGTTTCCTTGCATTTGCTTGAGGACGTATTGGGATGGGCGGCTGTTTTGGCGGGTTCTGCTATTATGTATTTTACCAATTTAACCGTTATCGACCCAATTCTTTCGGTAGGCATTGCTTGTTTTGTGCTATTCAATGTTTTTAAAAACATTAAGCAAACATTACCTATTTTATTGCAAGGCACGCCTGTCGATATTGAACAGGAACATATTATTGGAGAACTAAAAAAAATAGAAAATATTTCCAATATCCATGATTTGCATATATGGTCTTTGGATGAAGGATACAATATTCTTACGGCTCATGTAACGCTCAAAGAATCGATGCCCATGAAAAAATTGATTGAATTAAAAGCGGTCATACGGTCTGTTTTACAAGAAGAAAAAATCCAACATGCCACAATAGAATTTGAAATACCCAATGAAAAATGTGTTTTTGAAAATTGCGTATAAATATCATGAGTGGTTGGAACAAATGGAGCAGAATGAGAACAATCAGACGATCTTGATTACCGGCGCAGCTGGAAATTTAGGCGGATTATTGGCTAATTATTTGAAAAATAGAAAATTACACTTGCTCGTACACAAAAAAGAAGTTGCAGAGGAGTTGAAAAATCGTTCCAATATCCAAATATTCAAAGCCGATTTGGCGCAAATGGAAACTTTGTACTCTGCAATGGAAGGGGTAACGACGGTTGTGCATTTTGCAGGGGTATTGTTTAAATCCCGCCCCGAAAAATTTCTTCCGTTTACGAATACTTTTTATTTCAATAATTTGCTCGATGTTGCTATCGAACAAAGAGTGCAAAGGGTCATTCTCATCAGCTTTCCGCATGTGGAAGGTGAAACGACGCCGCAAAATCCCGCAACGGGACGTTTGGACGGCCAGCCTGTTTCCATTCACGCAGCCACACGTTTGCAGGAAGAAAAAGATTTATTTCGTAAATGCGCCGCAGCCAGTATAGACGCGGTGTCGTTACTGGTCGGAATGGTTTATGGCAAAGGTATTTTAATGATTGATGCGGCCGAATGGTTTGGAAAACATTATTTATTGGGCATTTGGAAAAAACCAATGTACATTCACCTGATTTCCAAAGATGATTTCTTGGCGGCAACCACAGCGGCCATTGATAAAGAAAATATACGAGGCATCTATCACATTGGAGATGAAGGAATTCAGACGCTTCAGGAATTCTTAGATAAAGTAGCCCGATACAAACATTATCACAGGCCCTGGCGAATGCCAATAGGGATGATCCTGGCTGCTGCACGAGGATTTGAACTGTTTTCGATGCTGTTCAATACGCGAAGTCATTTGACGAAAGATTTTGTTACTATAGGGCAGATTTCTTATTATGGCGATACGACACGCATGAGGAACGATTTGTTGCCAAAATTAAAATATACGACTTTTGAAGAGGGACTCGAAACTTTTTAAATCTTTACGAACTGTTGCGATCCTGTCGAAAGTAACCGACACTGAAATAGAAAAGGAGAGGAATGAATAAACAAATATTTAAACATTTAAAAAATAAAAAATATGAATAAATGGGTGATATTAGCGTTAACAATTGTAATTATAGTTAGTTGTGGGAACAGCAACAGTTCAAAAAATTTTTCTTCTGATCGTACTGCAAATGAAAAGTTGTCTGAATCGCAAACGGAAGAGTATAGTGAAGATGAAGACGAAGATGAAGACGAAAATGATGAAGATGAAGAAGAAGATGATGATGAAGTAACTGCAACAATCAATGTGGAAACAACATCAAAAAATCCGAATGATTTGGTGCGTTCAGACGAAATCATTTTTGATAGATTCTTCGGCGATTTAAATAAAGACGGGGAAGACGACTGTGTAATCATCACAAAACAAACGAAAAAGAGTGCGTTTGTTACCGACGAGAATCGCGGAAAATTAGACCGCAATAGACGCGGAATTTTAATTGCTTTCAAAGAAGGGGAATATTACAATACGTTTTTGGCCATTCCCGATTGCTTTTCGTCTGAAAATGAAGACGGTGGCGTTTACTTTCCGCCCGAATTATCGTTTGAAATCAACAGAGGCAATTTAACTATTCATTACGGACATGGTCGATATGGATGGTGGCAATATGTTTTTCGTTATCAAAACAACAACTTTGAGTTGATTGGCTACGATCAAGCAGATATGTATGGTCCCGTGTTGCGCGAAAGCGTGAGTATCAATTTCTTAACAAAAAAGAAACAGACGCGGACCAATACAAATCCTAACGACCATGACAGTAACGAAATAATAAAAGAAACTTGGCAACGCATTGATCTGGTTAATGGACTTGTAAGATTAACAGACATAGAAGATTTTGACAATTTTAATGTTAGCAGTTGTTACTCTATAGCGCAATAACATGGATTATGATAAGAACGCAGATAAATAGTACAAAAGGAACAAGATCGGCAGAGATAATGAAATAATGATCTTTTTGCTAAAAAAAATCAAAAAAAAACAGTAAATTTGCAGTGACCATTCAAAATTTATGTAAACCTGAAATGACGCATGGCTTTTTATAAAATTGCCAAAAACCAAAATTATAGAAATTAGCGAGTTATGACCTTTAGAGAATATATATATAAAACTATTGCCGACTCTTTAAGCAATGTTGCAAAAGGACTTTTTGTTTATTCCGAATCCGTAGGCTATGGAAGCAATGCGATCCTTGAAAAACCGCTTGTGGTTTCTGCTCATTGCAAGGACGGCGATTATATTTATCCCGTCAAGAAAACCGGCTTATCAAAAATCAAAGTCTAATATTAATTTTTTAATTTTTTTATCTGATGAAAACCGTAATTGTAACACTCGCGCTATTTTGCGCTTTGTTTTGTTCTGTGAACACCGCTTCTGCAAGGGGCATTATCGTCTATAGTAACGGCGAAAAAATAGAAGTCGTAAAGAATCTTCCTGATGATGCACTCGTCAACAATGAACACGTCAATCTGGGTGTAATGTACAAGCAGTTTTCCATTTTTTGGATTCCGATGTGGAACTATGGAAAAACTAAATTTGTTTTGATAGATGATGCAAAAAAAACATATTACGACCTCACGTCCGAAGAGGTCGAAATGTTGAAAAACGATTTTAATGTAGATATTCCTTCTGTTCCGACTATTGGCTTTTGGAACAAAATAGGTGGAAAAATCATTTGGGGCGCTGTGATTTTGGCTGTGATTATCACTGCGTGGACATCTCGAAAGGATGACAAAGAAGCAGAAATTCCAAAATAAAAAAATAGCAGCTGCATTAAAAGTTTTTTGAATGCAGATAATGCGAATAATACAGATGGATGCGGATTTTCGATGGCTGATAGTTTTTTTTTGTTCATCTTTTACCGAAGAAAATCCGCATCGTCTGTTTCATCCGCGTTCCTTTAAAGGCCGCCAATAGATACGATCATAGACAGAATTTAGGAAAAAATGACTACTTTTGCAATTGTTATAGAACTTTATCAAAAATCGAAACGTTATTTAGTATAATAAACGTCATTATTATTTACTGATAAGTTTTAATATTTATATTTATTCAATTGATTATCATTATTTTAAATTTATAAGTATACATTTATTTG
>WRFY01000077.1 GCA_009783445.1 Candidatus Azobacteroides sp.
TATAAGCATTTTAGCATTTTTTAATCCAGAAAAATATTTTTTCGTTATTAATATATATGTTTAAAAATCAATCATATAGACTACCTGAGTAGTAACACCTTCCGGATTCAGGATAAACTTAAGGGCGCCGTTTTCGTACACAATATGCCCGTTCGCGCAGTAATCGGTCGTCACGGTCGATTGAATGTCCGAATTGCTGGCGCATAATTAGTTGTTTCCAAGGGAATGTTCAGATTGGTTTTCACCGTTTGGTGGACTACCCTGCGTTTTACGCCCGAGGCCTCGTAACTGTACTGGGTCGCATGGCCGTATAAGAAACGTATTTTTTCCGGCAGATTCAAGGCATTGTAGCTAATTCCTGCTATGCCGTTGTAATAATTCTGCTTCATCGCTCCATTCGCATTGTAAACAACCGGGTTGCTTACTGTGGTTGCCGGCTTCACAAAACCGATGGTCGAGGTTGCGGCCGGAATTGCATCCGTTGCATCCTTCAATTGATTCCCGTTATAGTTCAACGTTAAATCGTCCACTTTGTAAAAAGTCCAACTGTTGGTTGGGCGCTGCTCTCCATCCTGGCTGAAAATCAGGCGGTCGGCTTTGTCGTAGACCCAATACGCCGGATCGGCTCCCGGCCATTTTCTTTCAATGCACAGGCCCCGCGAGTTGTATTTATAGCTGTAAGCATAATTTTTCAAATCGGCGTTCGACGCCGGACTGTACGTAGTGGTCGCCGCGGCAGCCAGAGCATCCGAAGCCATCGGCGACAGGACAAAGCGCAACCGTCCGAAATCGTCATAGACAGAATATGTATCGTATTGTTCCGTTCCGTCCATTTGCCGCCGCAAAATCACCCGGCCCAGTTTATCGGTGAATTCGTAAGCAACTTTGTTGTCTTCATCGGTCGTTTTCATCACAGAGAGGGTATTGGCTGCATAATCGGAGGCGTTTTTCACCAAATTGTCGCCCGATACCGTATAATTCCGGCAAGGATAAGAAGAGCCGTTGGTCAAATATTCCGTTTTCACCGCACGGGAAGCCGTCCGCCAAGCTTGGCCGGGGCCGTACTGGATTATGCGGTTCAGGGGCGAGGCTTCGTAGATCGGTTCGGAATAGACGTAGGCATCGTTTCCGTACTGGCTTTTGGCATCCGTAGCGATCGTACCTGTTATAATACGTTTCCGGTACCTGTTGTTCGATAAACCGGCAGCCAGGCTTTGGATTCCCGTTCGAACCCGTCGTAATCCTGTACCGCAATCAAATCTTGATTGTTGTTGTTGGGGCCTGCGTAATGATACAGATAAATATAAAAATCCTCGTTATCGGTTTCCTCTGCATTATCTATGTTCATTTAATACCTATTTTTTCAACTCTTCCTTGAGAAATTGGGAGGTATATCCTATTCCTGAGCAGGCCAATTCTTCGGGTGTTCCAGCAAAAAGAATTTGACCGCCATTTTTTCCTCCTTCCGGGCCCATGTCGATGAGATAATCGGCATATTGGATGACCGACAGGTTGTGTTCGATCACGATCATGGTGTTGCCCTTGTCGACTAAGCGGTCGATGACGCCCAGCAATACTTTGATGTCGTCGAAATGCAGTCCGGTAGTGGGTTCGTCCAGAATGTAGAGAGTTTTTCCCGTGTCTCGCTTGGAAAGTTCGGTAGCCAGTTTCACTCGTTGGCTTTCCCCTCCGGAAAGCGTGGTCGAAGATTGTCCTAATTTGACATAACCCAATCCAACTTCCTGCAAGACTTTCACTTTGTTGTAGATCATTGGAACGTTTTCGAAAAATTCAACGGCCATGTTGATGGTCATGTCTAATACGTCGGCGATGGACTTGCCTTTGTAACGAATTTCCAGCGTTTCGCGATTGTAGCGTTTTCCCTGGCAATCTTCGCAACGAACCATTACATCCGGCAGAAAATTCATTTCGATCGACTGATAGCCGTTGCCACTACAGGTTTCGCAACGGCCTCCTTTTACGTTGAATGAAAACCGTCCCGATTTATATCCCCTGATTTTCGATTCGGGCAATTCGCCGAAAAGATTTCGAATGTCGGTAAAAACATTGGTATAGGTAGCCGGATTGGAACGGGGCGTCCGTCCGATGGGCGATTGGTCGACATTGACGATTTTGTCAATATGTTCCAATCCTTCGATGGAACGATAAGGGAGCGGATTTTGCAGCGAACGATACAAGTGTTGACTAATAATGGGTTGCAAAGTTTCGTTGATCAAGGTCGATTTTCCACTGCCGGAAACGCCGGTTACGCAAACGAATTTTCCCAGAGGCAACCGGAGATCGACGTCTTTCAGGTTATTGCCGGTCGCTCCTTTCAGCACGATTTCCAAGCTGTTGCCCGGTCGTCTTTGAGAAGGAGTCGGAATTGATTCTTTTCCGTTGAGATAAGACGAGGTCAAAGTATCTGCTTTCAACATTTCTTGGGGAGTTCCCACAAAGACAACTTCACCTCCAAACCTTCCGGCGCGCGGCCCTAAATCCACAATGTAATCCGCGTTCAGCATCATGTCGCGGTCGTGTTCTACCACAATGACCGAATTGCCCAAATCTCTTAGACGTTTCAGCGAATCGATTAACTTGAAGTTATCCCTTTGATGCAAGCCAATACTGGGCTCGTCTAAAATATACAACACATTCACCAATTGCGATCCGATTTGCGTAGCCAAACGGATTCGCTGGCTTTCGCCTCCCGAAAGGCTGGCGGAAGCGCGGTTCAATGAAAGATATTCCAATCCTACATCCAAGAGAAACTGAATACGCGTACAGATTTCTTTCAATATTTCGGAAGCAATCAACTGTTGCTGTTTGCTTAGATGCGGTTCCAGATTGTCTAACCAGACGGAAAGATCGGTAATATCCAAGGACGAAAGTTCGGCGATATTTTTGCCGTTCAGATAAAAGTGAAGCGCCTCTTTGTTGAGCCGTTGTCCGTTGCATTCGGGACAAACCGCAGTATGGATAAACTGCTCCGCCCATTTTTGCGCAGAAGCTGAAACATCTTGTTCGTGTTGCATGGCAATGTACTTGCATACGCCGTCGAAAGTCAGGAAATAGTTGGATTGCACCATCGTTTCGTTTTTGATCAACAAACGCTCGTCCGTCCCGTTCATGATGTCGTCGATGGCTTCTTCCGGCACTTGGTTCAAAGGCGTTTTAAGATTCGCTCCATATTTTTCCAGAATAGCTTCTATTTGCCAAAATATCAATACATTACGGTATTTCCCAAGCGGAGAGATTCCGCCTTCATAGACATTCAGACTGGGATCGGGAATAATTTTGCTTTTGTCTATCTGATGAATCGATCCGAGACCCTTGCATTTGGGACAGGCGCCTTGCGGCGAATTGAAAGAAAAATTGTGTGGAGCTGGTTCGTTATACGATAATCCGGAAGTAGGGCACATCAACTGCCGGCTGAAATGGCGGGAAGCTCCCCCCATCAACTCCATGACGGTTATCATGCCTTCCCCTTGCCGCAAGGCTATATTCAGGCTTTGCTTGATGCGTTTTTCATCTTTGGGCGTAATTAGCAGTTTGTCGACCACTACTTCTATGGAATGGTTTTTATACCGGTCGAGTTTCATTCCTGGAGTTATTTCCAGTAAATTACCGTCGACGCGCACATTCAAAAAGCCTTTTTTTCTTAATTGTTCGAACAATTCCTTGTAATGCCCTTTCCGGTTGCGGACGAGCGGCGCTAAAAGGTATACATTTTTGTTTTCGTATCGGTTCATGATCAGCGCAAAAATCTGATCTTCGGTGTACTTGACCATTTTTTCGCCAGTGATGTAGGAATAGGCTTCTCCCGCGCGGGCATACAGCAATCGAAGAAAATCGTAGATTTCCGTGGTTGTTCCTACCGTGGAACGCGGACTGCGATTGGTCGTTTTTTGCTCAATGGCAATGACGGGACTTAATCCGGTGATTTTATCTACATCTGGCCGTTCCATGTTGCCCAGAAAAGACCGTGCATAAGCCGAAAACGTTTCGATATACCTTCGTTGGCCTTCTGCAAAAATAGTGTCGAATGCCAGAGACGATTTTCCGCTGCCACTCAAGCCCGTAATCACGGTAAATTGATTTCGGGGGATGGAAACGTCTATATTTTTTAAATTATGTACCCTTGCTCCTTCTATTTCGATATTCATAATCAATTGGAATACAATTGGCTGTATTTTTTTCTATTCTTGAAATAATATAGCCGGATAATACTTTCCCTGAAAATAGTATCAGGGAATTCTTGTTTACAAATGGGTCCGTTCGTTTTTCTGATGGGGGCATACTCTTGCTTCAACCGGTAGAAATCTCTTCGGGCTTTCCATACCGAAAGGGCATTCCGACCTTGTCCTTTGACTAAAAAGTGCAAAGCGGACAAATGATCCAAAAAGAAACGGACTCGCATCACTTTTTTGTAGCGGGAAACGGGAAGATTTTTATACAGCATCAAAAGATTGTTCCTGAAATTGAGATAAGTTTTTGGGGAGCTCTGCGTTAGGGTCGCTCCCCCGACATGATAAACAATCGATTGCGGCAGGCAGACAATTTTTTTTCCTTCTCTGTTCAATCGCCAGCATAAGTCTATTTCCTCTTGATGGGCAAAAAAACGGGTGTCGAATCCTCCGGCTTTTTTGAAATCGTCTAATCGGATAAACAGGCAAGCTCCACTCGCCCAAAAAATGGATATAGGCCGATCGTATTGACCCTTGTCCTGTTCGATCCGATTCAGAATACGTCCCCTGCAAAAGGGATATCCATATATATCCATAAAGCCGCCGCTTGCTCCCGCATATTCGAAGAACGATGGATCGTTGTATTGCAAAATTTTCGGCTGGAGCGCCGTTATATCCGGATGCGCTTCCAAATAATCGATGGCCTTCCGAAACCAGTCTTTTCCTACTTCCACATCTGAGTTCAACAAAACCGCATATTCGTAATGCAACGAATCCAGCGCATGGTTATATCCTTCTGCAAAACCGTAATTCTTGTTCAATGCTTGAATGATGATTTGGGGATAATGCGTTTTTAGAAATTCAATCGAATCGTCTGTCGAACCGTTATCGGCTACTATCAAATCGGCTTCCTCTTTGGGAGTACGTTCTATCAGAGGAGGCAAAAATTGTTCCAGTAATTTCCGACCGTTCCAATTCAAAATAACTATTGCTGCTTTTTTCATACTTGATCGTAAACGGTAAGCATCGTTTTTGTTTCGTTATAGTCTCCTAAAACGACGTTTACCAGTCGATTGATTAATTCGGGATGATAATCTGCTTCTACTTTTATGTAATTTTCGGTAAATCCATGCATTTTGGCTCCTCGCCGGGTATGTTCAAACAAAACGGGATGAACAGTATGAATCTGCGAACTGTAAAAATCCTTGAGTTTTCTTTCGGACAATTCCAGTAATTGCTGACTACGTTCCTGTTTTTCTTTTGGAGAAACGACCGGTTTTATTTGTAAAGCCGAAGTTCCGGGTCGTTCGGAATAGGTGAAAATGTGTAATTGGGAAAAAGGCAAGAGAGCTAAAAATTGTTGCGTTTCTTCGAAGCCTTTTTCTGTTTCTCCCCTCATTCCCACGATTACGTCGATTCCGATAAATGCGTTGGGAAGAACTTGCCTGATTTTTTCCACTCGCGACCTGAAAAGCGTTGCATCGTATTTTCGCCGCATCAACTTCAATACTTCATCCGATCCAGATTGCAATGGAAGGTGAAAATGCGGAGCAAACCGTTTGGATTGAGCAATGAAGTCGATTATTTCGTCGCTCAGCAAATTGGGTTCGATCGAAGAAATCCGAAATCGATCAATGGTTTCGACGGCGTCTAAAGCTTGAATCAAATCGAAAAAAGTTTCTCCCGTCGATTTTCCGAAATCGCCGATATTGATTCCTGTTAAAACGATTTCTTTTCCTTCCTTCTTTCCGGCTGCTTCGGCCATGCGCACTAAATCTTCAATTTTTCCGTTCCGGCTGCGTCCCCGAGCAAAGGGAATAGTGCAATACGAGCAGAAATAGTCGCATCCGTCCTGTACTTTCAGAAAATGGCGCGTTCGCTCGTCCTGAGAGCAGGACGGAGTAAACGTTTTAATTTTCTGTATCGGAGAAACCAGCGTTCTTTTTTCTTTTTCATGCAACGGATTATGAATGAGGTAATCCACAATATCCATCTTTTGACCGGTACCTAATACTAAATCCACTCCTTCGATACGGCCTACTTCTTCTGGTTTCAATTGGGCATAACATCCGGTGACAATCATAAAAGAATCGGGATGTTGTTTTTTGATCCGCCGGATCGCCTGACGACACTTTTTGTCGGCCAGTTCGGTAACAGAGCAAGTATTCACGATGCAGATATCTGCCTTTTCGCCCGCTGCCGCTTTTCTAATTCCTTGCTCTGAAAGATATTTCCCCAGCGTGGAAGTTTCGGCAAAATTTAATTTACAACCTAAAGTATAAAATACCGCTTTTTTATCCTGAAAAATAAAACTATCAACCATCTTTGCAATCTTCCTTGCAAAGATACAGTTTTTATTATATACAAAAATTTTTCATATAATATTTATTTTTGAAGCAAAAAATTTTTTTAATAATTAAAAAATAATTACATTCGCATCTACATTCTCTGGTCGTACTCTATAATTAACTAATAATCAAAGAAATATGAAAAGTATAATCGAAATAGAGGAGGCGTCTCCTAACAATTGGCATATAAAAATAAAGGGTCGACGAGAAGCGTATGCAATAAATATCATCAGGGATGGAGATCGAATGGCCGATTTTCAGGAAAAGGATGAAGCGAGAGAAAAAATCGAAACCGAAGCAAGGGATGATATTGACGATACTTTAGAAAATACAGAAGTAGAACTGACAACATTGTTGCGGAATGTTCCGGTTGAAAAGCTTTGCGACTATGTAGTCCAGCAGATCAAACAAAATTTACAATTGCTGGATTCCGCATTCAAAATCACAACGGCTCAAAAAGAAAAAATAATGCAAGACCAAGAGGATGATTATTTTTTGATTTTACGGGAAGTCGTAGAAAAAATAAAATCCAATAGAGGAAATACAGCAGAAACGGAAACGGCAATCGAGGAAATGAGCCAATGGCGGGAAAAAATTAGGCAGTACGTCGAGCAAAAAAATTACGATGAAGCCGTATTCCTGAGCAAAGTCTTTATTGAAGCCGTGGCGGAATGGATGAATGTTGCTTCAGATGAGATCCTTGAGTCTATCGACAAAAATTATTTATCGGTTGTTTTCGATGTTTTTCACGAGGTCGTTTTACTACCCCAAACGGATATAGACGAATGGTTTTGCTATTGTCAATCTGAAAAAAACAAACCGGCGTACCGAGGGACAAGCGTTTTCGACCGTTTGAATGAATTATCGATCCAATTGATGGCGGCAACCGATCCGGAAGCTTTTGCGGCTATGCAGCGCCAATTATCCTTTGAGATGCAAGATAAATGCTCTTTGACGGCTTTGCAAATTCTGAATAATAAAAAGAATTACTATCTTCAAAACGGTCAATCGAAGAAGGCTTGGGAACAGATTGAAAAAACGATCCAATTGGAGCAGTTTCGCGAAAATTTGCAAAAAAGAACGGACGAAAAGATTGATTCGTCTGATGTTCAGTGGGACGAACATCTCTTGGGTAAGGCACAGGAAGAAAAAGATACGTTTAGCGCACGGAAAATGTCGTTTGAATTTATCAAAGATCATTTTCACAAAAGTTATTATGCTATTTATAAATTCACTTTTACTCCCAGCGAATGGCCGGAAGAATTGGAAAAACTGCTTCAGCGCTATGGAAGAGATAGCGAAACGTTCAACCCTTCTGTAGCGGATGTGTTGATAGTCGAGAATGCGGCGGAACAGCTGGCGTACTACATCGAACGGCATCTTTCGGTGGAACGAATAGAAAAATATTATCTGTTTTTTGTCGGCCTTTTTCCAGATAAGACTTTGGAATTGTTTCGAACGGCCATTGATGCTTATATCGAAAACAATGCGGGGCCGGACGCTTTCGCCTATGTAATCAGTCTGCTGAAAAAAATGCTGGAAATCGAAAATGGGAAAGAATGCGTAGCAGAAATTACGCGCGAATATATCGTACGTTACAGAAACCGAAGAGACTTGGTAGAAGGCTTGCGTATATTGCTTTGATTCGAAAATCAGTAACGTCGACTTAGACTTGCAACGTCATTCGTTCATTGGCCAGGATCGTATGAGAAAATACGGCTTGCGCTTCTTCCAACAAAATATTTTCATCGGGGTAACGCGCCGAAAAATGTCCCAAAACTAATTTTTTTACATGAGCCGCTTGTGCAATGAGAGCCGCTTGGCGAGCTGAGGAGTGGTACGTTTCTGTGGCTCTTTGCAAATCTTTTTCAATGAAAGTCGCTTCGTGATACAACAAATCTACGCCTTCAATGAGTGGAATAATTTTTTCGTAATAAGCGGTATCCGAACAATAGGCGTATCTTTTAGGCGGATCAGCGGGTCGCGTCAAGAGTGAATGAGGAATAATTTCTCCTTCGGGAGAAATAAAATCCGCTCCGTTTTTAATGGCTTGTATCTGGGATATGGGAATCTGATAAAAATCGATCATTTCGCGAATAATATGCGCGCTTTTGGGTTTTTCTTCAAATAAAAATCCCGCTGTGGGAACTCTGTGTTTCAATGGAATAGAATATACGCGCAGACTGCGGTCTTCAAAAATTAATTCGTTTTTCTGCGGATCAAAAGCATGAAAAAAAACCGTAAAGAAAAGTTCTTTGCAAAAATACTGAAGCAGGGGCTGAAAGATTTTTTCTGCATCGGGTTGTATGTGGATGTGCAAATCGGACGTTCGCCCCAACAGTCCTAAAGTGGAGATTAAACCCGGCAAACCCAAACAGTGGTCGCCATGCAGATGCGAAATAAAAATCCGGTTGATCCGGTTGAAATTGAGCTTCATCGCCCGAAATTGCAGCTGAGCGCCTTCGCCGCAATCGATCATGTATAATTTTTCACGCAGGTTGATTACCTGCGAACTTAGAAAATGCCGCGTGGTAGGAAGCGCCGAACCACAGCCCAATATGTTGACGTCGAATCGTTCCATTATTCAATACCAATCCATTTATGTATTTGTAAACTGAGTCGCCATTGCGGATGAAGTTTGACTTGTTCCACACAGTAATGGATATTGGCTTGAGTGGTTGTTGGATCGGGGGTAAAAATCGGACTTAGAAAGTAGAAAGCGGCTGCCGGCAACGATTCGAGGCTTGGAAGCGCATCGCCTTTTTCGATGGGCAGACGCACTTCGTTGACCTGCGGATTGATTGATCGTGCATACGCCGTATTTCCTTTCGGACTCACCACCGTGTAATCCAGCAAACTCGACAGCCGGTAATATCCGTTGCTTTCGATGGCTTGCAAATAAGTTTTTCTCTTGAAAAACAGTACTATATCGTCGGTCAATTGAAGGCAGGGTTCGCCTCCCGTCCACACAATCCACCGGCAGGGAAATGCCTTGATCGCAGAAAGAATTTGATCGGCTGACACGTCTTTTCTTTCGGAAAAATCCGTGTCGCAAAAAGAACATTCCAAATTGCAGCCGCTCAAGCGGATAAAGATAGACGCTTCTCCTTGCCGTCCGCCTTCTCCTTGCAAGGAATAAAATATTTCGTTTATTTTAAGGTTCATATAAACAAGAAGTTTGAGGCGTTTCACTCACTCCTACGGCATATAATTCCGGTATTTCCGACTTGAATCGGTTGTAAATAAAGCGGGCTATATTCTCCGAAGTGGGCGGATCGGGAATAATATCGTTCAGATGCCTATGATCGAGTGTTTCGTCGATAAATTGCTTCACTCCTTGTAACGATTTATAATCTTTTACAAAGCCGTATTTATCCAAGTTTTCTGCATGCAAATGCATCGTAATCACGTAATTGTGTCCATGCATTCTTGCGCATGGATGATCTTTTCCCAAAAGAGGTAATGCATGGGATGCAGAAAATGAAAATTGCTTGCTTATTTTATACATTGTTAAAGCATTTAAGCATTTTGCAAAGGTACGGAAAATTTGACAGCAAATGACCAAATCATCCCCTTAGTGGAATTATTTTGAGATTTTTGAAAATTATTAACGAATCCTCTTCTCGCATACTGATTATTTTATATATTTTTGGCTTATTCGGTACATACGATTTATACTTATAAAACCAAAATTGAGAACAAAGCTCAAGCAGCGAATGAAGAATTCAAACAAAAAGGAAGGGGAATAAGATCCATCTAAAAAAGAAAATTCGAGTTGTAGAAGTTAAAAGCGCGATAGTACTGGAGCATTTATAGTCTTGGGCGAAAACGTACGGTGAATGAAAATGGATACAAAAAATCAAACGCCGTGCAACAGTTTAACAATTATTTCGCCGAAAATCCATAACTTTGCAATCTAAATTGTACGACACAAAAGATATGAATGCATTGATAATACAAGGAGTCGTCGATCGACTGCGAGCGGTTGCCCTGACGGCGGGCGTCGGCGTTTTAACAGGAATAGCGCTATTGGCAGTTCATCCGCTATCGGCTCAAAATCTGGAACTGAATCGTTTGATACAAATCGCTTTCGATAACAATAAAGGGATTCGGTCGCTTCAAATACAAACGCAACAGCAGAAAGCCAACATAAACACGGCCTATACATTCGATAAGACGACGGTCTATTACGGTTATGACGAAAACAATATCGCTCCCAACGATTTGCCGCTGAAAGTGTGGGGCATCGAGCAAAGTTTTTTGTTTCCAACAGTATATTCGTCCCAATACAAGGTACATAAAGCTGAATGGAAAATCGCTCAGACTGCGTATGAAATCGCACAGTATAAACTTGCGCTGGATGTTTCTTTAGTCTATGAACAAATTGTTTGGATACAGCAACGGGAAAAACTGTATCAATATCTGGATAGTTTGTACAATGATTTTGCCCGAGCTGGTTCCCGGAAGTTCGAACTGGGCGAAACCAACTATTTAGAAAAAATCACTACAGAAGCTAAAGCGAGAATGATGCATACTTCGCTGACAAAAGTTGTGCAGGGGAAAAAAGCGGCTTACGAACAATTAGCGGCTTTGCTGCAAGTGGATGATACCGTTGTAATAGCAAATAGCGAACTGGAAGAACTAAACATTCTTTCAAATAATACGGCGTTAAATCTTCATCGCGATCATCTTGAAAATACGACCGCTTTGTATAAATCGCGCTTGAATCTGGAACGAAACAACTGGTTGCCGAATATTAATCTGGAGTATTTTCAGGGAACAAATTCCGCAATGAGAGGTTCCATGTATGGCTTTCAAGTAGGATTCTCTTTTCCTCTCTTATTCACTGGAAATCTGTCTAAGAACAAAGTAGCCAAACTCGATTGGTTGCAATGGGAAGAACAACGGAAAAACCAAGAAGCAAAGATGAACAGTTTTTTTGTTGTGAAGCGATCTGAACTGGAACAAAAGCACGAAGCGATTCGTTATTACAACGAATCGGGCCAAAGGCTTTCGGACGAAATCATCCATACCGCCGAGAAAAGCTATCGCAATGGCGAAATTGATTTTTTCCAATACATTCAAAGCTTGGAAAGCGCCGCTAATATTCAATTGGATTATTTGGATAATTTGTTGCAATACAATCAAGCTTATCTGAAATTGTACTACTTTGACTACAATGAATAGACCCTGTAATTGGGTGAGCCAAACTCTGGAATTTTGCCGTACGCCCAATCAATTAGATTTTTTCTTCCGCAACCGTTTTTTCAAGTGCGTAGTTCCTTCCACAAACCGACCTTTGATGGGCGAAGGTTTGTTTTCCTTTTCTTTGACCGACTGAAAAATTTCCTTTTGCGGATCAAAATAAATGGGCTTATGTTCAAACGGACGAGGTTTCCGTGGATGGAAGAAAAAGAAAAAACTCATATCAACGTGTTCTTTGCCGCTTGGGAGCGGGAATATCTTCGCTTCGGATGTTCTTTTTTGTAAAGATATCGTCCTTGTCTTTGGGACGCAGGTAATTGTAATTGACGAAATCTTTCAGAAATTTCGCTTCGGGCGTTAAGTCTGGAATGGGAAGCATCTCGGCTTTAGGCGTAGGCCACCAGAGAATTTTAACGGGCTTTCGATTAACAACATAGATAGTCATAAAATCGCTTTCTGTTTTGTTTCGGCCCAAAAATTCGGTTCCCTTATCTTCGATCGGATAGTAAATCGATTCGGTGTTGCTTTCTACTTCGACCCGTTCCAATTCGCCCCCCGTGAAAAAAGCGGTAAGGTTTTTCCCCTTGATCTGATTGAAATACGTCGAGTCTCTTTCTTCGATGGCAAACGAACGATCGAGCGCTTTCACTTGTTCGACAGTACTGTCGTTGAACAGAATCTTGATTGTGTCGGCGGTGATCTGGTAGCCGGTGTTCCACAAAACAGGATTTTTGTAGAGATTGAGAATCGAATCTTTCGTGTTGAATTGCAACGAATCGCAAACGCCTTGCAAATCAATTCTGTAAATGCGGACGCCATAGAACGCTTTTATTTCTCTTTCTTTGTCAACTGTTTGCACTTGAAGCGTGTCGGCGTGAAGAAACAAGGAATCTTTTTGGGAATATTCGATAAACTGAGCCGAGTCCGTTGCAAAAGCAAACTCTTTGGGATCGTCATAATAACCGTAATTGCCGGTTAGTATCCATTTTTTAACGGTATCGTTCAGAACCATGCAGCTGAATGCTTCTCCAAAACCGGTGCGGCGATTGAAAAACAACGTATCAGCAGTCATTGTTTTGGTTCGGTCTTTGGAGACAACCACCGACCGTTTGTAGAGCGTCGCTTCGTCGGTCTCCGTATGATACTCGCCGCTTGAGGAATAGATAGTGGCGCTATCCGATTCTATCACAGTCGGACTGATAATGGTAGCCACTTTGTTGACCGTATTGTATTTAAGTGTGTCTGAAGTCAGAACAAACTGCGGGTTCAACAATTTCACCTTTTCCTTAAAGGTGGCTATCTTGGTATTGGGGGAGTATTGTCCGTAAATGGAAGTCAATTCATTGAGGGAATCGACCAACATGCCGCCATCAAAAAAATAACCCAAATTGATATTTCGGTCATAGTCGAGATTATCGGTGAAAAGAGTAACATTTTGGTTTTCCATCCGCACATTTTTCCGCATCTTGGCCATGTTTCGATTGCCCTCATACATCAGGTAGTCGCCATAAATAAACAAGGTATCGCCTTGTTCAATGCGGACGGTTCCAAAAGCTTCGAGCGAATTATCCATTTCGTAAAAATAAGCGCTATCGCAGAACATACGGGTACTATCGTGCCGAAAAGCTACATTACCCCGCGATACATGAATATCGGGATTATTGTCTTTTTCATAGACTGTCGAATCGGCATAGTCCATGTATACCCGCGACACTTTTTTCTTCTCTTGCTGCGGGGAAGAAATATTCTGCTGCATTCCGGAAAACAAGTTTAAGAGGATAAATAGCAAGCAGAAAAGAGCTGTTTTTGGAATATTAATCAACAATCCAGGTTTTCATTTGGAAATCACAATTTTTCCACTTCTCATTGATCCGAATAAACGTTTCTTTTTGTTTTTGTTCGACCCATTTTTCCAGGATTTCTTCCTGTTTCTCCTGTTCCAACATGCCTTTCAAAGCCTGATAGTCGTCCGAGAGGCTTGCTTTGTGTCCCATGGTTCTCGATACCAGCTTGACAATAGCAACAACTTCTTTTTGATTGGAATTCATCATGGTAAATGGTTTGGAAATTTCGCCGACTTGCATTTCGTAGATGACTTTTCCGATTTCAGCGGGCAATTCTTCGATTTCAAAGCGGGAGGTTCCCGAACGATCGTTGTAATTGTCCATATCTTGATTCACTAACAAGCCTTTATTATTCCGCGTATTTTTATCGTCGGATAAATACATGGCCGCTTCTTCGAACGTAAATTTACCATTCAAAATATCGTTCCGGATCGAATCCAATCGAAACGTAGCCGCATCCAGTTCTCCCTGTGTCACATGGGGGCGCAAAAGAATGTGCCGGACATTGATGCGGTCGCCTCTTTTTTCAATCAACTGAATGATATGGAACCCAAATTCCGTTTCCACTATTCTGGATACTTTTTTGGGATCGTTTAATTCGAATGCGACGGCTGCAAATTCGGGAAGCAAAACGCCTTTGCCTTGAAATCCTAATTCGCCGCCCCGTTTTGCCGATTCGCTGTCTTCGGAATACAACCGCGCCAAAGTCGAAAACTCCCGTTGCCCCGAATTGACCTGTTCGGTATATTCCCTCAATTTGCTTTTGATGTTGTCGATTTCTTCCAGCGAAATAACCGGTTCTTTGGTGATGATTTCAACTTCAACTGTGGTTGGAATGAACGGAAGACTGTCTTGCGGAATCCGGGTGTAAAAACTTCGAATTTCCGAAGGAGTTACTTTGATCTGTCCCACTATTTTCTGTTGCATAGACTGAATCATCTGTTGATCTTTCACCATTTGCCTCCGTTCTTCCCGGATCGTATTGATGGGCTTTTCGAAATATTCTTCCAATTTTTCCTTCGAACCGACCTGATTGATCACATAGTTGAGCCAGCGTTCCGTTTGCTGAAACACTTGCGCGTCCGGAACTTCAACACTGTCTAACTTGGCTTGATGCAAATATAGTTTTTGAATCGCCATTTGTTCGGGAATGACGCAATAAGGATCGCCGTTGATATGTTGCTTTTCCAATTGCATTTGCAGGCGTACATTTTCTACGTCCGAACGCAAAATAGCGTCGTCGCCTACTACCCAGATCACTTCATCTATTATATTGTCTTGGGCTTGCAATGGCATTGCGTTCAAAAATATTGCTAAGCAAATGATCGCATAGTGAAATAACTTCATCATGTTGTTGTTTTTTTAAAGGGAATCTTTATTCGTCAAAAAAAGTAATTTGACCCTTATTCATTGCTTTATTGTATAAATCATCTTCCATTTTCCGCAAAAAATCCATTTTCTTCTGGTTGATTAATATTTCCTTGATGTTCGATTTGGCATATTCGAAAGGCGCATTATCTCCCGGAAGCAAATAGTCGGTAATATTTAAAAAATAATAATAGACGCTGTCTTGTTGCTCTAAGTATTTGCTATTTTTTATCATTTCCGTTTCGTTCCTGTATTTTACAGGCCATTTATTGACTATGTCGGTGAAATCCCTCCACTCGTCGACAAAATAATCATAATTGGCGCCGTTTTGCACGCAATATTTTTCAATATTGTCGATCGAAGAAGGCGAAATCGATCGATACCACCCTCTCACCAGTTCCACCTGGGGAGCGCTTAAGGGAATTCTCAAAAAAAGACCCTTTATCAACGCTCGATCCAATACAAATTTGTCTTTATTGTTTTTAAAGAAATCCCACATTGCATTTTCGTTGATGTTCTTCGACAATTTTTCATTCACTAATTGCTCCTGGTATTGATAGATAATTAGTGATTTACGGTAATTTTCCACCAACTCGTTGATCTCCGCTTTGTCGTCGACGTTTTTCTGGGCGACATCATACAGCAAATTATCCACGATCCAAACCCGAATATAGTGTTCGGCCGCCAATATGCTGTCTTCCGGATCCGCGTAATGAGGAATGTTTTCTTCTAAATCCGCACGACTCAATATTTTATCGCCTACTTGCACTATGTTTGTCTTTTTGGCTTTCTCCTGCGAACAAGAAAACGCACACAAAGATACGACAATAATTAATAGATATTTTGTATTCACTTAATTTACTTGCCTGATTGTTTCATAAATCTCTACCGGATATTTTGCGTTGAGTTCTTTCAACCATTCTTCTTCGAGATAATCCTGATAATCGGTAATCACTAAGCCTCTTACATCGGTATAGCTCTCCGGCAGTTTTTCCATGAGCGTTCCCACCAGAAGAAAGTCGGCAAAACCGTCCGGAAGATTCGTCTTTGGGCCATTGAAAATGACTTCGTCTACGTAAGAATTTTGTCCCTTGGTAAACAATCCTTTTTCTATGCTGACAGGTGAAGTTTCGCTTTCGGCATATTTTTCGATTACATACGAAGCCGCTTGCTCATAAGGCATTTTTTCGATTTCCTTTTGCACGCTCTTTTTCAATTTAGCGTCTTTGAACAACACGACATATCCTTTCCAATGAGGTTCGTCCCACGCATAATTCATTTTATTTTTTTCGAAGAAACGAATCAATCCTGCGGTATCAGCCGACGCTTTGTCCCAAATTTCTTTGTTGCTGACTTCAAAAAGCAAAATTCCATCGTGATATTCTTGCATCAAATTTCTGAAATCGGGAAATTTATCCTCCAGATTTTTTTCTTCCGCATTTATCAAATTATTGTAAACAAATTGGTTGAATTTTTCGGCAAAAGCATCTGTTGAAAGATTCGTATATGTTTTGGGTTCGCTTTTCAAGTAAGCAATAAAATCGGCTACGCTGACATTTTCGTTTCCTACTGTAAACAGCGTTTCCTGATTATTTTCAAACGGAGTCGTAAATAAGCTGTCGGTTGGAAAAGCAGTTTTAGCCGCTTCGCTTAAAAGATTGTATGTTTTTTCATTTGGAGAATAATGGAATTCTGCTTTCAACTGATCGATGCCCGTTTGGTACAGAACCATAAAATTGCCCGTACGCTCCATTTTATTTTCTATTTGTTTTCGTAGTTCGTCGAATGAGGCGACTGGACGTTTGCCCAGAAGTTTAATGATGTGGTATCCAAATTGTGTATGAATCGGTTGACTGATAGAGCCGATTTCTTTCATGCTAAACACGGCATTGTTGAATTCGGGAACCATTTGTCCATAAGAGAACCACGATAAATCGCCTCCTTTTTCAGCCGAAACTTTGTCGTCGGAATACTCTTTGGCTAAATCTTCGAAAAGAGCGCCCTCGCTCAATCGCTTATAGATTTCCGCTATTTTATCTTTTACTTCTGTTTGAAGGGTATCCATCGTTTGCGGTGTTCTAATCAAGATATGGGCGGCGTTGACTTCTCCTGGATTTTGTATTTTCTGAAGTATTTTAATCAGATAATATCCTTGATTTGTACGAATTGGACGGCTTATTCCTCCCACCGGCGTATTATAAATAGGCTCTTCCAACATCGGCAGCAAATCCATTGCCGAAAACCAACCCAGATATCCCGGGCGGCTATTTTGCTTGGTTCGTTCGTCGGACGAATACTCTTGGACAAGGTCTTCAAAAACGGCGTCTTGTTGTAAGGCTTTATTCCGAATTTCCATTGCTTGATTGTAAGTAGCCGCCGTGTCGGCTGGAACAAGCGTAAAGTTGCCTTTTCCAAATGAGGGAAAAGCGACAAAAAGAACGCTCACTTCCACCAATTCTTGATTTCGTAGATACGTTTGCCGCAACACATCTTCATTCATTGCTAACTTGCTTAGATAGGGTTTTGCCAATTGCGCTCGGTATTCTTTCAATTCCTTCTTGAAAGCGGCAGTCGTATCGATCCCTTGCGATTCAGCTTCCGCAACTTTTAATTTGAAGTTTTTGAAAAGAGTAATGTATTCGTCGAAAGAACGTTTGTCGATAGCATCCTCGCTGTTATTTTTATGGTAAATATACTCAAACTCCGATTTTCTAACGTCCTTTCCATTCACTTTCATTACTACAGGATCGTTTGTTTGAGCAAAACCGGCTATTGATAACAAAAATAAGACCAAAGAAAAAACATGCTTTTTCATACGATTGTTTTGCGTATAATATTGTTTTAAAAATAGATGAATTATTTGTTATATACAACGTATCGATTCAACAATTATTGCACACTGTTTTCTCCCCGTTTCTGCATAGAAATATAGAAAATAGGGTTTACTGTCCTCTGTTTGAACTGTAATTAGGAGCTTCCTGCGTAATCGTCACATCGTGCGGATGACTTTCTGTCATTCCAGCATTGGTTATCCGCGTAAATTTAGCTTCGTGAAGTTTTTCAATGTTAGCGGCTCCGCAATAGCCCATTCCGGCGCGCAATCCACCCACCATTTGATAAACAACCTCATACAAAGAACCTTTGTAAGGAACACGCGCCGCAATTCCTTCCGGAACCAATTTTCGGATGTCGTCTTCTACATCCTGAAAATAACGATCTTTCGACCCCTTTTGCATGGCCTCTACCGAACCCATTCCTCGGTAGGATTTGAATTTACGGCCGTTGTATAGGATGGTTTCTCCCGGCGATTCTTCTACGCCGGCCAGCAACGATCCCATCATGACGGAAGAACCTCCCGCAGCCAAAGCTTTGACAATATCGCCCGAATAACGCAATCCTCCGTCGGCTATGACAGGAATATTTGTTCCTTTCAATGTTTTGGATACTTCGTAGATAGCTGATAATTGGGGAACTCCTACTCCGGCAATCACGCGGGTGGTGCAAATAGAACCCGGTCCAATCCCTACTTTGATTCCATCGGCGTCGGTATCGGCCAATATTTTGGCGGCTTCGGCGGTGGCAATATTGCCGACTACAATGTCTACGCTGGAAAACCGTTTTTTGGCTTCTTTCAACGTCTGAATTACGCCTTGCGAATGTCCGTGCGCCGTATCAATTACAATCGCATCGACCCCTGCGTCGACCAGAGCCTCAATCCGATCGTAGGTATCGAATGTGACGCCCACTCCCGCAGCTACCCGCAACCGGCCATGCATGTCTTTACACGCAAACGGTTTATCTTTTGCTTTTGTAATATCTTTATAGGTAATTAGTCCGACAAGTTTATTATGAGCGTCGACTACCGGCAACTTTTCAATCTTGTAATTCTGTAAAATATCCGCCGCCGCTTCCAGATCAATCGACTGGTTAGTCGTCACCAAATTTTCGTAAGTCATCACATCGTCGATCAAGCGGTCTGTGTCGCGTAGAAAACGCAGGTCGCGATTGGTGACAATTCCTACCAAATGAAAGTCATCGTCTACTACCGGAATGCCTCCTATTTTGTACTCTTTCATAAGAGCCAGTGCTTCACTTACCTTCTTTCCTCTTTTTATACTCACCGGGTTGGAAATCATCCCATTTTCCGCTCGCTTGACCGAACGGACTTGTTTAGCCTGTTCGTCGATACTCATATTCTTGTGAATTACGCCAATACCTCCTTCGCGAGCAATAGCGATCGCTAACTTTGCTTCGGTGACAGTATCCATTGCTGCCGAAACTATGGGGATATTCAAACGAATGTTTCGCGAAAAATAAGTAGACAAATCCACTTCCCGTGGCAATATTTCGGAATAAGCGGGGATCAACAAGACGTCGTCAAATGTTAATCCATCCATAATTACTTTATCTGCAATAAACGACATAAAAGAAAAGCTTTAGATTTTATTGCGTGCAAATGTACGTATTTTTTTTTTTATAAATGGATATAAGGTCAAGTAATTTTTAACAATACTGCCATTTTCGTTATAAGCATAAAAATAAAATACTTCTGCGATGATATTTAATCTTGCCAAAGAATTTACTTGTACAATTTTTTGCGGTATATCCGAAATCTTTCCTCTGGGAAATTCTTTGTACAACTTGTAATTTTCCAATTCGTTTTCTTTCACCAAGAAATCATATCTATTTGATTCTCTCTGGGTTCATCTGTCCGTTTAAATTTATATAAACAAGTTTACATTCGCGTTTTCCGCACGTTCCATATAACTGGCCACTCCGCCGATGGTACATTCATCCAGCAGTTCTTCGCGTTTTACTCCCATCACATCCATCGACATTTGGCATCCGATAAATTCTACTCCTTGCTCCAAAGCTTGCGCCCGCAACGATTCCAAGGATTCAATGCCTTTTACTTTCATAATATAGCGCATCATTTTTGCGCCTATACCGAACATATTCATCTTGGACAGCTTCAATTTCAAAGAGCTGGAAGGAAGCATCATCGAGAACATCTTCCCGAAAATATCTTTTTCTACGCGAGGTTTTGTTGTTTTTTTTATTACGTTCAATCCCCAGAAGGTGAAGAAAATCGTAACCTTTTTCCCCGTTGTCGCAGCTCCGTTTGCCAAGACAAAAGTAGCTAATGCTTTATCCAAATCGTCGCTAAATAGAATGAAAGTTTTGGCATCTCCTTTGGACAATGATGCAAGGCGAGGCTGTGGAGCTTTCTTTTCGACCACCACCGTAAACACCCCTTTGTCGGACGTGTTGGATATTAAGTCATTTCCTGTACTTCTGCACCAAGATTCGGCATCGCGGGAAAAACCTGCGTCGGTCGAAGTGATTTCAATGCTTTCTCCTTCGGCAATTTCATCTATTGCTTTTTTCAGCTTGATAATAGGACCTGGACATTGCAGTCCGCAGGCGTCTATTTTGATTGTTTTCATTGGTTTTACTATTTGTTGATCGAAATCGAAATGGTTTGATTTTTCTATCATGCGACTTTGCCTTTCCTGTTTTATAGGGGCAGTTGCTGTGTAATAAGTTTTATATCCTCCTGAAAGATTTTTTACCTGAGTAAATCCTCGTTGCGTTAATATTTGCAATGCCAAATATCCTCGCAACCCGATGGCACAATAGATGTAAACCGGTTTATTTTGTGGAATTTCATCCAAACGTTCACGTAGTTCATCCAGCGGGATATTCATCGAACCCTGAATAACCTGTCCGCCTGCGGTTTCTTCAGGGGTGCGCACGTCCAAAATAGTTACTTCATTAGGGTTTACCGTCTGCATTTCCCGCCATTGAACGACGGGCATTCGTCCGGTTACGATATTGCTCGCCACATATCCTGCAATGGCAATAGGGTCTTTTGCCGAAGAAAACGGCGGCGCATAGCCATGTTCTACTTTCGTTAAATCCAATACGTTTCCTCCCGATTTGATTAACAAGGCAATTTGGTCGATGCGTTTGTCCACTCCGTCGTATCCCACGCCTTGCGCTCCGTATATTTTCCCTGTTTGGGGGTCGAAAGTCAGTTTGATGCTCATTTGCGTGCTTCCCGGATAATAGCCTGCGTGAGAACCCGAATGCGTATGCGAACTCCGGTAAGGAATGTTCAATTGTTTCAGCTTTTTCGCCGCCAAACCCGTTGTTGCTACCGTTAAATCAAATACTTTGGCAATAGCCGTTCCGATAGCGCCTTCGTACTTTTC
>WRFY01000078.1 GCA_009783445.1 Candidatus Azobacteroides sp.
GCGGAGCAGCCATTTGGTCGTTTATTTTCACAGATGTATATGCGTCGGCAGGTTTTTATGCTGCCGGTAATATTATGGTAGGCTTATTGAGCATAGCATTGATTATCGGCATTATCTGGACGCCTAAGACGCGTGGTAAAACGCTCAAACAAATCGCAGAAGAAAGATATGGGAAGAATTACAAATGATAAATTATAAATACAATGTCAATACTAATTAATAGACCTGAATTAGAAAAGAAAATCAACGAAGTAGCCGAAGTGGCCGGTTATCTTTGGCAAAAAGGTTGGGCGGAACGCAACGGCGGAAATATTACCGTCAACTTAACCCATGAGATAGACAATGAAATCCGGCATTTGCCGCCCATCAGCGGCGCTATCTCCATAGGAAGAACGTTTCCGCACTTGAAAGGTTGCTATTTTTATTGCAAAGGCGCTAACTTCCGCATGCGTGATTTAGCTCGTCGCCCGATGGAAAATGGCTCCATCATCCGAATATTGGACGACTGCAGTAGTTATGTCATTGTTGCCGACCAGCTTGTAAAACCGACCTCCGAATTAGCGTCCCATTTATCGATGCACAATTATTTGATAGGTAAAGGATCGAGCTATAAAGCGGCATTGCATACGCATCCAATCGACTTGATTGCCATGACCCACCATCCGGCATTCTTGAAAAAGGATGTTTTAACCCATTTGTTGTGGAGCATGATTCCCGAAACGCGGGCGTTTTGCCCCCGCGGATTGGGCATTGTCCCTTACGCCTTGCCCGGTTCATTTGAACTGGCAGATGCTACTATTCGGGAATTAGACGAATACGATGTTGTGATGTGGGAAAAACACGGCATTTGTGCTGTGGGAGAAAACGTCATGGAAGTTTTTGATATGATCGATACGCTCTCTAAATCAGCGCAAATCTATCTGACTGCCAAATCCATGGGCTTTGAACCTGAGGGCATGACGCTGGCACAAATGGAAGAAATGAAGAAAGCGTTTAATCTACCCAAATAAAGCTCTATAAAATACGAATGGCATGCAACCTTGAAATAGACTGCATGCCGTCATTTTTTCTTCGCTATTCAACAGCGGCAACCTTTTAATCTGTCGTGGCAAATGGGTCGGAAAATTCACGAGCGCCCAGCTTGGCATCCAAACTGTAAAGCAGGGAAGGATTGTTTCCCATCAGACGAATTTTAGATAACACTTCGTCTGCGTTAGCCTCTTCTTCAACCTGTTCATCTACATACCAAAGGATGAACTGATAGGTAGCATGATCACTTTCCCGCATAGCGAGCGAGGCAATGTGATCAATACTTTCTGTTACTTGTTGTTCATGCTTCAAAACTTTTTCAAATACATCTTGAATGCTCTCGAAAGTTACCGGAGGTACTGGGATGGCTGCGAAAGACGGAGCGGTTCCCCGTTCCAGGATGTGTTGATAAATATGCGTCCCATGAGCCATTTCTTCCTGTGCCTGTACAAACAACCACTTGGCAACCCCTTTGAAACCGGCGCGATCTGCATAAGCAGACATAGACAAATAAAGATAAGCCGAATAATATTCTGCATTTACCTGTTCGCTAAGCGCTTTTGATACTACTTCTTTAATCATACTTTTGTTTTTAATTGAATCTATTCTTTTATTAAATGTAAAATTACAAATAAAATTTTGCTCTTGCAAATCTGTAAAAAAATTCGACTTGTATTTAGCGTTTCCTGAATTTCACCTATACTGAATGAAACATAATCATTATTTGAAGCGTACTTTAAAAATTGTTTGCATTATGCTTTAAAAAACATATATTTGCGTCGAAAACGACAACTAAATGAAAATAACTGCAACTATCTTTTTAAGTTTTTTTTTATCTCTGACTGTTTGTGTGCCTTCTGTTACAGACAAAGCTCTGTTCGCTGAACCAACAAACGAACCGGATTCGCTCAGCGCATTGACAATCGACTCCGTACCGCAGGTTCCTACACCCAGCGGCATACAGATCGAGAAAAATTTGTTGTACGATAAGTACACTTTGACCGATATTTACCCGTATAAGGATACCATTCGTTTGTTTCAATGGGACAAAATCCGCGAACGTTTACTTTTCCTCGATTCCATTCAGTGGAAGCCGGCAACTTGGGCTGTATTGCAAAATTACCGGAACAAAAACGGAGAAGCTCCCTTGGTAAAAAAATATTATCGGAATGAATATGGAAACATTGCCGACACCTTGGGCGTTGAACGATACCAATCGGTTCCTTTGTTTTATCCTCACGATACTCTTGTCGGCGAACGTTACGGAAAAGACGGTACGCTCGTCCAATACATTGAGCCAATCGGAAAATATGTACATGTCTGCATGCCTACCTTAAGCGAAAGAGAATGGTTTGTTCCAGCCAAATATTTGAAAGTAATCGGGGATACGGTTGTCTTCAGAAAAGCCATTTTTGTGGATGTAACCAATCAAAACATGGTTACGCTCGAAAAAATCGACTCGGTGTGGTATATCCGGAGTATGAATCCTGTCACTACGGGTTTGAAAAAACCTCCGCATCAATACGATACGCCTTTAGGTTTGTTTGTCATGCAAGAGAAAAAAATCAAAATGATGTTCCTTGTCGACGGAACAATCGAAACCGGCGGATTTGCCCCTTATGCCAGCCGTTTTTGCAACGGAGGTTATATTCATGGCATTCCGGTAAGTGCTCCGCGAGCAACCAACATCGAATACAGCGCTTCGCTCGGAACAACTCCCCGTTCGCACATGTGCGTGAGAACCGCCACTTCGCACGCCCAATTCATCTTCGACTGGGCTACTGCTTACGCTTCAGTCATATTCGTGTTTGATTGATCCGTACAGAAAGATTATCCGGTTTGTTTTTGCAGACTTCCAATGAAATTTTGGAAGATTTTATTTGCGATACAAGTCGATTACTTTTTTTACAGACCCCAGTTCCATCAATTTTTGGCGGGCCATTGCTTCCGAAATATTTGTTGCTTCCCGAATCATCCGGATGCCCCGTTCGATCAGTTTGCGATTGCTCAACTGCATGTTCACCATTTTGTTTCCCTTCACTCTTCCCAGTCGAATCATCAAAGCGGTAGAGATCATATTCAAAGCCAACTTTTGAGCAGTCCCTGCCTTCATACGGGTGCTTGCCGTGACAAATTCGGGACCGACGATTATCTCCACAGGAAAGGCTACCGCTTGGGAGAGCGGTGAATTTTCGTTGCAAGTGACGCATCCCGTCAGGCAACCAAATTCACGGGCTTTTGTTACGCCTCCAATCACATAAGGAGTGGTTCCGGAAGCCGCAATCCCAATTACCGAATCGATGCACGTGATTTTCCGGTCGCATAAATCCAACCAAGCCAAGCCAATATCGTCTTCGGCGCCTTCCGCCGCTTTTCGTAAAGCGCCATCGCCGCCGGCAATCAAGCCTACGACCCGGTCCGGTTCTACGCCAAAAGTGGGCGGTAATTCCGAAGCATCCAACACGCCCAAGCGGCCGCTGGTTCCGGCGCCAATGTAGAACAAGCGTCCTCCTTGTTGCATTCGGCACAAAACCGCTTCAATCAGCGCTTCCAATTGTGGAATGGCTTTTCCCACGGCTACCGGAACTGTTTGGTCTTCCTGACTCATTCCGGTCAGGAGTTCCTGCACAGACATTTTGTCTAAATGCGCAAAATGAGAATCCGATTCAGTGATGTGGATCATATTTCAAATGGTATTGAATGAGACCGGGCAAAGGATCTTTTGTAATTTTTCCTAATGGCAAATGAAACAGCGAGCAAACGCTCTCAAGGTTCTGCCTGAAATGATAAGCAATACTGCCGGTAAAATGAACAGGAAGCATGCTTGAATCGTATAAGAGAATATTTCTCCGGATGAATTCCGTGAAACTATCTTCTACCAACTGCTTGATTTCCGGTTTCGAAATATGATCAAGCAGGAAAGGAGCAAATTGTGCAAGAAACCGATTGGGAAATGACTGTCGATATACCCGCTCAATAATCTCTGCTGTCGACAAAAACGGATAAGCGGTATGAAAATCTTCAACGATAACCGGCGAGAGTTGTTTTTTAAGTATATCTCCCAGCAATTTCTTCCCTAAAACAGCTCCGCTTCCTTCGTCTCCCAAAATATATCCCAAGGATGGAATTTGTTGGACTATTTTTTCCCCATCGTAATAACAAGAATTGGAACCCGTGCCTAAGATACAAGCAATCCCTTCTTCTTTTTGGCATAAGCTGCGAGCCGCAGCCAGCAAATCGGAATTCACCTCTATTTTTTCGGGTCGGAAATAATCATCCAACGCTTCAGAAACCAATGGAGATTTTCCCGGCGTACAACCTGAGCCGTAGAAATAAATGATCGAAACCGAATTTTTTGAAAGAGTAAATTCTTTTTCCAATAAACTGACTATGTCTCCTTTGCTCTGAAAAAAGGGATTTATCCCCTTGGTCATACAGGTTTGAACGGCTGTTTCCCGCTCGATCAACGACCAACGGGTTTTTGTAGAACCGCTATCAGCAAGTAAAATCATTTGTTGTTCCTATTAGTGGTCGGCAAAATTACAAAAAATCAGTTAAAGAAAGACAATAAATTACATTATCTTATAGAGACCATAATTTTGTTTCATATCGGAGTTCTTTCTAAAAAACGCAAATATTGGACTATCAGACTAAAACCTTATTTACTGAAGCGCCTTTAGCCGTTGATCGACGCCGCCCGTACCATAAGTCCCTTCCCCTATTTCCATGGTATTTAAAATAAGCGAATAAGGGAAATAGATGCTGATAAATTTTGTGCTACTGAGGGTACTTTGAAAGATAAAGGAACGCAAACGCAGAAAAATTTAACCCTAATTGTTATCGCTTATATGATTAATAATCAATATATAACAATTTTTATGATACTAAACGCTATAGCAATGTACTCAACAAATAGCAATCGAACTATTTGAATATCAATTAATTACATCAGCATCCTTTGTAGAACACCGCCAAAGAAAAATATAACATAGCCAAAAGGTTAAAACACAAAGAATTTCCGGTGGGAGATATTTCGAAAGTTACAGGATTGACCCTTATGCAACTCCAATAAATAAAATAGTCCCGTTAGATCAAACGTCTGATGCATTTTTTTAGACTTGCCTCCCATTCAGGAATAGCGAGAGAAAAAGTTTGTTTAATTTTTGTTTTATCTAATACGCTGAACATCGGACGTTTGGCTTTTGTTGGATATTGATCTGTCGTTATGGGATTTACTTTACAATCTGTTTTTTCGGCCAATTGAAGAATTTTTTTGGTAAAATCATACCAATTGGTAATTCCTTCGTTGCTGTAATGATAAATACCAGAGGGGAAAACGGTTTCTTTTTCCGCAAATGCAATGATAGATAAAATGGCATGGGCTAAATCGGCCGCATATGTAGGCGTTCCCTGCTGATCTCGAACAACATTCCATTCCGATTTTTCGCGGCTCAAGCGCAGCATGGTTTTCACAAAGTTGTTTCCATAAATAGAATACAACCAGGCTGTGCGAATAATAATGCTTTCCGGACAAGTTGCTTGCAAGATTTCTTCGCCTTCCAGTTTACTCTTCCCATAAACCGATTGAGGATTTGTCGTATCGGTTTCCTTATAAGGGATTTTGCTTTTTCCGTCAAAAACATAATCGGTAGAAACATGAATGATTCGAATCGTCCCTTTCGCTGCATCGGCCAGATTTTTTACGGCATCCCGATTTATCTTGTAGCAGAGCTCGATATCTTCCTCTGCTTTATCTACGGCCGTATAAGCGGCGCAATTGACAATATAATCGATAGAATATGTCTCAAAAAATCGAAAAACTTCATCTTTTCGGCTTAAATCCAAGGTGTCGATATCGGTGGGGAAAAAATTGAATGCAGGGTATTGAATGAATAATTCGCTCAATTCGCTACCCAATTGCCCTTTTGCTCCTGTAATTAGAATGTTTTTTGACATAAATGATTAATTTTGTGCAAAAATACGAAATATGTGGCAATATAGAATCTTAGAAACTGGTTTTTTTTATGCCGACGGAGGCGCGATGTTCGGCGTTATTCCTAAAACTTCTTGGAGCAAAAAATATCCTTCAGACGAACGGAATACTTGCCGGATGGCTATGCGCTGTCTGTTGGCGTGGAACGGTCAACGGGTTATTTTGATGGATACCGGCGTGGGAAATAAAGACTTACGGAAATTGAGTTATTATCGTTTCCACGACTTGAAAAATATCGCTGATTTGGTTCGTGAATCGGGATTTCGTCCAGAACAAGTGACCGATGTTGTTCTTTCGCATCTTCATTTCGATCATTGCGGCGGTTGTACTTCCGTGGATGAAGAGGGTCAACTAACAATTACATTCCCGAATGCCTTGCATTGGGTGGGCCGCAAGCAATGGGAAATTTATATGCACCCTGCTCAGAAAAATAGTTCTTTCCGTCGATCGGATATGATGCCTGTGGCAAAAGCCGGATTGCTCCGGCAAGTGGATTCGGCTTTCGAATTGGCGGAAGGATTCCATATAAATATTTTCAAAGGGCATACCTATGGACAATTGGCTTCTTATTTGGACACGGACGAAGGCTTATGCGTTTTTCCGGGAGATATCATCCCTACTCAGGCGCACCTGCCCGATGCTTGGATTTCGGCTTACGATACGCATCCCCTTTTTTCGGAAGCAGCCAAACGGAGGTTGAAAAAAGAAATTGAAAACAAAAACGCCCGCCTCGTATTTTATCACGACGCTTATCATTCATCATGTATATTTAATTCTATAAAAAAATGAAAACATTTACTCCTGCATTCATTCTTTGCTTTATACTTTTTCCTTTTGCATTTTCCTGCATAGGAAATCCAGCCAAGGAAATCAAGGGCAACTATACCCTTGTGAACGAGAAAATCAATGTCGGCGACTATGAGGAAATTGTCCTGAAAGTTCCGGCTAATGTCATTTATCGGCAAATATCGCAAAGCGAACCTTTTTTGCAAATATTGGTCGATCAAAACATTTTTTCCTCCTTAGATATTTCGGTTCAAAAGGGGCAGTTGATCATCGCTCAAAAAAACGACTCCTCGTTAAATCCTTCACAATTTACGATTTACGCCAATTCTAAAAATCTGAACAAATTGAACATAGAGGGAAGTGGAAACGTTTTTCTGGAAAATGAGGTCAATGCCCGGAATATGGAAATTCTGATTTCGGGAACTGGCGACCTGAAAGCAGACAGCTTGTTTTGCGAAAATCTTTCCATTCAAATCAATGGATCGGGCGATGCTGAAATCAAAGGCGCGGCTACTCATGCTGCCTTCAATATCAACGGCAGCGGCGACATCAAAGCTTTTGATTGTTTAGTTCGTTCTTTGGATTGTTCGATTAAGGGCGAGGGAGATGTGAAAATTGCCGTTTATGAAAAATTAAACGTTTCGATCTTCGGTTCCGGCGATCTCCAATACAAGGGTCATCCCGATTCGGTAACTACAAACATTCAAGGGGCGGGAGATGTCAAGCGAGTAGATTAAGAAAGTTTGAATAATAGCCGTTCCTATTCTCGATTATGTTTTGTACTTTTGCGCCCAAAATCAAAAAAAATACAACTCATGAGCGAACAAATAAACGAGATACGGCGGCGAAGAACTTTTGCCATCATTAGCCATCCCGACGCAGGAAAAACGACCTTGACCGAAAAACTTTTGTTGTTTGGAGGAGCTATTCATGTAGCAGGTGCAGTCAAGTCCAATAAAATTAGGAAAACGGCTACTTCCGACTGGATGGAAATCGAAAAGCAACGGGGCATTTCTGTCGCCACTTCGGTCATGGGATTCGATTACGAAGGGTATAAAGTCAATATTCTGGATACGCCCGGTCACCAAGATTTTGCAGAAGACACCTACCGTACTCTGACAGCAGTGGATAGCGTTATCATTGTTGTGGATATTGCCAAAGGAGTGGAAGCGCAAACCCGTAAACTGATGGAAGTGTGCCGAATGCGCCAAACGCCAGTGATTATTTTTGTCAATAAAATGGATCGAGAGGGGAAAGATCCCTTCGATTTGTTGGATGAACTGGAACAAGAGCTCCAAATTCAAGTGCGTCCTTTGAGTTGGCCTATTGAAATGGGAGTAAAATTCAAGGGAGTCTACAATATTTATGAAGAAAAACTGGATTTATACACGCCCAGCAAACAAGTAATTACCGAATCGGTGGGAATCGAAGATATTTACAGCTCCGAGTTGGAAAAATACATCGAAGGCGGTTTGGTCGAAAAACTGCGTTCCGATTTGGAGTTGATCAAAGGCGTTTATCCTGCATTCGAAATGAATGCATATTTGCAAGGACAACTCGCGCCTGTTTTTTTTGGTTCGGCTCTGAACAATTTCGGCGTAAAAGAATTGTTGAATTGTTTTGTCCGGATTGCCCCCTCGCCGCGCAAGGTACGGGCAGAAGAAAGGGAAGTCATTCCAGAACAAGATCCCTTTTCCGGTTTTATTTTTAAAATCCATGCCAATATGGATCCGAATCATCGGAGTTGCATTGCTTTCCTGAAAATCTGTTCCGGTAAATTCGAACGAAATCTCAATTACAAGCATGTCCGCCTCGATAAAATGATGAAATTTTCACAAGCCACCGCCTTTATGGCGCAAAGAAAAGAAACGGTGGATGAAGCATACGCAGGCGATATTATTGGTTTGCCAGATACCGGCAATTTCAAGATCGGCGACACGCTGACGACGGGCGAAATCTTGCATTTCAAAGGCTTGCCCAGTTTTTCGCCCGAAATGTTCAAATACATTGAAAACGCCGATCCAATGAAAGCCAAACAACTGAACAAAGGAATTGACCAGTTGATGGACGAGGGCGTCGCTCAACTTTTTATCCATCAATTCAATGGCCGGAAAATTATCGGAACGGTCGGCCAATTGCAGTTTGAAGTCATCCAATACCGGCTTTTGCACGAATACGGAGCGCAATGCAAATGGGAACCTCTTCATTTATACAAGGCTTGCTGGATTGAAAGCGATTCGAAAGAACATTTGGATTATTTCAAAAAAAGAAAATTTCAGTACATGGCGTTGGATAAAGAGGGACGCGACGTATTCCTGGCCGATTCAAGCTATGTATTGCAAATGGCGCAACAGGATTTTCCCCAAATAAAATTTCATTTCAATTCCGAATTTTGAAGAAACGCAGAGGATAATAAGAACGCAGAGGAATGCAGATTTTTTATTTATCTGCGCTGATCCATTTTCATCTACGTCTTCTGCATCCTATCAATCCGGCGAATCAACCTCTATCTGGCAGGAGAGCGTATTTCCTTCATCGTCGACCACCGTAATGTGATGGATTCCAGCAGAAAGCTTCACCGACAATTTGTGAAAATCGGTGGTCGAAGCAATATATTCGTTGTCGATGTGCCAAAAAACCGTAGCATTCCGGTCGTTGTGAGCCAACTCCAGCGTGACATTGCCGATGCTTCCATCCAATTGTTTCGGCAAGCGGATGTGTGCATTGCTTTGAGGATAAATAAATTGCATGACATGCGAAGGATCGCCGCCGCATCCCGGCTTGAATACGGGCAATGATTTGTATTCGGGGTGATGCTGTTTGTAAAACCAAGCCCAGGCCGGCGGAAGAACAAACCAATTTTGCTGAATGGTAGCTTCCTTTTCCGCGCAGTTCTCATACACACGGAAACGTCCGTCGGCAGTCAGATTCACGTGGATGTGGTAGGGGCAAGGATCGCTCCTCAGTCCGTTGGGACAGATCAAAAGGCTATCTACTTCTTCGCAAAAACGCCCTTTCAGATGACCCGATTGCCGGCAAACTTCCGCTTCGACCCAATCGTCGCCGGGAACATTAAACCAT
Organism: Candidatus Azobacteroides sp.; assembly: GCA_009783445.1. Classification (GTDB taxonomy): domain Bacteria; phylum Bacteroidota; class Bacteroidia; order Bacteroidales; family Azobacteroidaceae; genus Azobacteroides. The sequence goes on from WRFY01000078.1 coordinate 9,890, forward strand.
TTGGATGAAGGCAACAAATCGAAAATGTCGAACATCACCGGTCCTGCGGTTCTGGCTCCGGTCAGGTTGGGTTTTCCTTCGCCCGATGCGTTGCCCACCCAGACGCCTACCACATATTTGGGCGTTATGCCTACCGCCCATGCATCGCGGAAACCGTAGCTGGTTCCGGTTTTCCATGCTATTTTTTGCATAGAAGGAATTGTTTTCCAATCAATTTGCTCCGGACGATTGACTTCCGTAATCGCATTGAAAACTTGCCATACAGCATTCGCCTGAAAGCTGTTCGTTTCCTTTTGCATGGCTTCGTGCAAAAGCAGCGTGTAATACCCGTTTTCCAAACCCAGTAAAGTTCGCGCCATGTTGGAATATGCATTGGAAACATCACCCAATTTCGCCTCTGCGCCACCCAGTATCAACGACAATCCGTAATACGACGAGGGGTGGGGCAAATCTGCTATATGGTTTTGTTTCAAAAACTGGTAGAATTTCGGTACGCTGTATCTCCGCAACAGGAGAACCAAAGGTACATTCAACGAACGGCTTACCGCCTCGGAAGCCGAAACGGCTCCTTCGAACTGCAAATTGAAATTCTGAGGCGAAAATCCGTTGATATGAACGGGAATATCGGGCAAAAGCGTTTTGGGCAATATTTCTCCTTCCTGTAAACTTGCGCAATACAAAAAAGGTTTCAAAATACTTCCCGTACTTCGCTCGGCCTGTATAATATCTACCTGATTTCCAGAAGACTGGGATGCAAACTGCACATTTCCGCAATAAGCGATCACCTGATTGGTTTTTACGTCGATTACGATAGCCGCCAGATTTCGGATATCGCTGGCAAGAAATTCGGAATGCCGGCGATTCAACGCATCTTCCACGCGCACTTGAATGCTCTTGTCAATCGTCGAAACGCAATGTTCGCCTGCAAAATTTTTATAAAAATAAGTCACTAAATGCGGAGCAATTTGCGGCAAGGCAAGCGGCTCGCCGGGCAAATCTTCACTGAGCGCAAGCTCATACGTCATTTCATCGATTATTCCTTTTTCCTGAAGTCGTTTCAACAGACGATTTCGTTTTTCCAGCAGCAAGGACCGGTTTTTGGAAAGGTGCAACATGGCTGGAGCATTGGGCAAGACGGCCAACGTAGCCGCTTCGGCCCACGAAAGATGAGCGGCTGAATGGCCGAAATAGCGCCACGCGGCAGCATCTAATCCCACGACATTTCCGCCAAAAGGCGCATGGGAGGCATACAAAGCCAGAATTTTTTTCTTGGAATACCGAAATTCCGCACGTGTAGCCAAAATCGCTTCAAGAAATTTTTCCCCTACCGTTCGATTCTTATTTCTCGACAAACGAATCAGCTGCATCGTAATGGTACTGCCTCCACTCACTACCCGCCTTTCTTTGATATTTTGCATCAGCGCCCGTCCAATCGCCAACGGATTGATGCCCCAATGATAGAAAAAATAACGGTCTTCGAATTGAACCAAACAGATTTTGAATTTTTCAGGAACCGTATCGCACGGCGGAAACCGCCATTGCTCGTCGCCGCCAATGCGCGCGCCGAGCAATTCTCCGTTCCGATCGGTCACCACCGTCGAATAGGAAACGTCAAACAATTGCCTTGGAAGGCAAAAGATGTAGGCAATCAGTAAGAGCGCCAGCGTGAAATAAATGATTCGCTTCTTTTTTTTCACCTTGTCACCTTCACTCTTCCGGCTTCTGTCCGCGCCTGCGTCGTCGTATCATACATTGCTTCGCAAAGAATAGCAGGTAAAACAAATGAACCTGCATACGAAGCTTGTAAGCGAACTTTTATCGTCTTACTTTTTCCCCTTGGCAAATCGAAATAAGTCAACACCCGATCGTCGCGAATATCGCGGTAAGTATAAGCGTCCGAAACAGTCGAACTGTTCTCGCTGCCGGTCATTTGTTCATTGAAGATTTCCCATCCCGAAGGAATGATATGCGTCAAAGCAAGATCGGTGTAATCGTTGACGCTATTCGTATTGGCCACTTCCACTACCGCCACAAAATCGCTTCCCTGCTTGAGTTCCGTTATATCCACTGGTTTGCCTGACAGATCAGTATACGAAACGTTCAATCGCAAATTATTGGCGACAGCCGGCAAAGTATCATTGAGCGGTTTCGATTTCGAGACCAGATTCACATAAAGCGTTCCCTTTCCCCGATTGGTAAAAAAAAGTTTTCCTTCGGATGGTCTTTTAGGCGCTTGAATTGAATAAGCCGCTTTAGCCGATCGCACTCCCTCTTGTTTCTTACCATTCAGCGTCCAGTCGAATTCAATCGATCCGGAAGTTTTTTCGGCTAAACTTCCCATGGCAACCAAAATGAAAGCGGTCGATTGCGTATCGTAATAATTCTGTTGCGACAATTTTTGCGACATCCGCTGCGCCTGTTGAAACGCCTCTTTCAAACGCCCCATCAATACCAGCGTTTGAAGAATCATGGCTTCATCGCGGTCGGACGAACCATAAGTATAACTGGAATAATACGATTCGACTGCCGACGGAATATTGAATATCAATTCTTCCGCCGGTTTATTTTTTCCGTTCAGAGCATAAGCGGCGGCCAAACACCAGCGCGCTTGCAACGAAAGATTTTTGGTCTCTTTCAACCGGTTCATAGCGCCCAATTCGGGTACTCCAGCCAGCGCTAACGTATAAAGCCGGTAAGCTTGCTGCAATTCAGACGATTTCAGGTAATAATTATCGGATGAAGAAGTAGTTGGAGACCAATTTTGCGCTCCCTTCCGTTGGTAGTTTTTCCATCGGTTCAACGCCTCGTTGTTTACTTCATATCCTTTTTCTTTTGCCAAAACCAGAAAACTTCCGGCATAGCTGGTAATCCAATCATCCGCAGAACTCTGTCCTGGCCAATAGACGATTCCGCCCGAAGTCAATTGCCGTCCGTAAAGATTCTTAATTGCTTCGCGAATATTCTTTTTGATGGCATCCGATTCGGCGGCATCCACATCTTTGAATTGAGTAATATGCAACAAAGGCAAAGCCCTCGAAGTCAATTGTTCGGAACAATAATGTTCGTAATTGTACAGAAAATCAAAGCGCCGGCTTAAGTCGACCGAAGGAATCCGCGATACGTCGAGTTTAACCCAGTCATCGTCGGAAACTCCCGTCAGCTGATAGTCGAATTCGCCGCTTTCTCCCGCATTCAATAATTTATTGTCCGAAAGGATAATGGCTGGATTTGGATTGCGTACGTCTATCTCGATGGTTTCTTTGGATGTTTTTCCTCCGCCGGTAGCTGTTATAGTCACTTTTTCAATGCCGGTCTTACTGCCTGTCTTCATGGAGAAATACGCCATCTCGTCGCCCGGTTGAGAGAAACGGACAGACCGGCTGCCGGCTCCGTCCACTTGAAGCAAGCCGGTTGTTTCTACCTTCACCGACACGTCTTTGACTGTATTCTCCATAGCAAACACGTTGACTGGAAGCGTAATTTCTTCATTTGCGCTGACGACTCTCGGCAAAGACGACAAAATCATCAGAGGCGTGCGGACAGGCGTTGTTTTTTCGGCCTTTCCGTAAGCGCCGTCTTGTCCGGCAACAACCATGGTCCGTACGGAACCGACGTAAACGGGCAAAACAATTTTATGTTTCTTCTTTTCTCCTTTACTCAATGCAAACGGCCCCAGATATTTTACTACCGGTTTGAATCGGTTGGCTTTTGTATTGGCTGGCTTCATGTCTTCGTCGCCGCCGACGCTGAACATGGCGGAATATTTTCCTGTAAAGGCGCCCATCACATAATCAAACATGTCCCACGTGCGGATGCCCAAGGCTTCCCGCGCATAAAATTCATTCCATGGATCCGGCGTTTTGAAATTGGTCAAATCCAGCAAACCATCGTCCACTATGGCCAAAGTATACGTCATGGGTTTCCCGTTTTTTTCGCTGACTTCCACCGTAAATTCTGTTTCCGGACGGAGTACGTCGGGCATATCAATTTGTGGATTCAATATCGATTCTTTATTGGAAATCTTTACTGGCATTACTCCGTACATGCGTATCGGCAAATCGTTGGCTTTTTGCGCATGCGGTTGCAACAGACTGATGTGGATGTAGAAATTTGGCGACATTTCGGGCGTCGCCTTGAAAGTATATTTTGTGTCGCCTTTTTCGGAAAGACTTACCCAACTACGATTCAGTACTGTTGATCCATTTTCCAAAGCTACCAAAGCGTTTCCTCCTCCTCCCGAAGCCGGAATGATGACTGTAACTTCTTCGCCGACTTCATACGAAGTTTTATTCGTTGAAAAAGACAACATTTTGATATTATCCGGATCGGATTTATTCGAACGGCCTCGCCAATCCGGCCAGTCGATGTAAACGACTCCTCCCGCAGCATGTCCGCTGTCTTTGTCTTTTACATAAACCAAATATCTTCCCCACTCGGGATATTTAAGCAGGAAAAAGAAATTCGCTTTCCCGTTGGAGGTTTTTAGTTTTCCCTGAGCAACCGGCTCATAAGAAGATCCGTTGACATAAGTCGAAAAAGATTCGCTGTTCTGTTCCCACCACCAACTCCAACCTATACGGTATATTTTGTATTCCAAATTATTCCGATCGACGGGCTTTCCGTTGGCGTTGACGGTAACCACATCGAATCGGTGATCGGTATCGGTTTCAATGTAGCGATCGGATGGTTGATTCAGATTGACTCCCACATACGAACTAAAGGGGGAATAGGGAATATTTTGCGTATAAATACTGGCATCGCCGCCCTGTTCGAATACCCGGCAAACGATATTGGCGTTCAACATCCCCGGAGCGTTTTCCGCTTTTGGCGTTTTGAAGTTGAAATTCACTTCGCCTGATTCATTCAGCGCCCCATCGAATATTTCCGATTCATTTGTCGAAAAGTCGCTTGCTGGATTATTAAAAAGGTAATTTTCAAACCCTTTGAATTGCGTATTGGTTTTCGTAAGCGTCATTTCGACCTTGGCTTTCAAGTTCCGGGCAACAACTCCCGTCAACCAGGAAGAAGTCAATAAAGCGTTCGCACTGCCTTGATCTGCGTCAATTCGGTCTCTTCCCGGTAAGGAAAGATTGATTTTCAATCGGTTCGGCTTAATCGTTTCGATACGGAACGATTTCTGGAAAGAAGTTCCGCCTACTTTCACATAAGCGTTCCACAAACCGGTCGGATCGTCGTCTTTGGTCGGAACAGCATACGTATAAAACCCGTTTACGCCTCTGGTTATTATCTGTTTACTGTAAAATTGCCCTCTTGCATTATACAATTCGAATGAAACCGGATGGTTTTCGGGAATTCGTTTTTCGGGATCATTTAAAATAAAGGTAACATGCAAAGTGTCGCCGGGACGCCATACGCCTCGTTCTCCATAAATATATCCTTTGATCCCCTTATTGATTTCTTTGCCGCCAACGTCGAAGCGGCTGAGCGAATTTTCTTCGCCGTCCACCAAACGTAAATAGGTTTTTTGTCCCTTGCCTGAAGAAGCGACCAAGATAAACGGCTTCCCTTTCGGGGTAAGCATAGCAAATCCGTCAGAACCAGATTTAGCGGTGGCAATGGGTTGCAACTGATAATTATACAGGATAATTTCAGCTCCTGCTATCGGTTTGGCATCCAGTATATTGCTCAGAGCGATCCACCACTGATTGTCGGAATTGGATTTGGCGATTACGCCAATATCCGAGACGACAACATTGCAAGACGCTTTTGTATCCGAACCCATATAATAGCTTGGACTGCAAGGATTGTCTCGTTCGTCCCAATCGTAATTGTCCCAATCATAATCATTATCATAAGACGAATAGGGGCTGTCCCAGTAATTTTCATCTTCTTCGGTCATTTCGTCCGATTGAATTTTTATCAGATCGCTGTGGGGAACGCTTAGTACCGGCCGATTGACCGCATCGCCGCAAGGATAAGCAGAATAATCCTGCTTAAAAGAAAGTTCTATCCGATAAATTGCGCCCGGATCTTGATGCATCATTCGGGATAAATCAATGGAATAATTTTGCCAGTCTTGCGGGTTGGGTACATCCAGATAAATGGTTTTCTTGTAAACCAAACGTCCGGCCCGCCGTAATTCGTTGGTTCCGTCAAGCGAGTTGGTTTGCAAAAACATCAGCACATTGTTTTCGAAAATCTTTATAATCTTCAAATCCACAGCCTTGAGATTGACCGCTCGGAAAGGCAGCAGCAAATTGCCGGAATTGGGAAGGATATTGCCTGATCGGAGCAGCTCTACTTGCGGTTTTAACTTGAGAATCGACAAAACGCTGGAAAAAGATTCTGTCATTTTCTCTCCTTGCGTATTTTTGATCCCCCTGTTTACTTCCACCGTAATATCTTCAAGTCCTTTTCGTTCAAAATAAACCGATATCTTATTGTTTTGTACCTGATAAGTGAATTGCGAAACTTCGGGAATGGTTATCAAGCCTTTCAAATCCTGCGAGGTAGAAATAGGATCGGAAAAAGTGATCAAGACGCCGTTTTCAGGCTCTGAAATCAATTCCGCCCACAGGACGTTGAAAACGCCTAAAGCAGGAATGATCAGCGTTCGCGAAATGGTTTTTCCAATTCCCATGGCTTTTCCGCCGAACCTTATATCCATCCCCAAATCTTTTTCCTTCCGTTTAATATCTTTAATGATAAAACGGAATGTCCGGGGATTTCCTCCCTCTTCCAGTATGGGAGAAAGCGTTTGATTATCGTCGATTTGAACGGAAAACATTTTTTTGACCGCCTCCAAATCGGCGTTAAAATTAAGATATATGAGGCCTGTAGCCGAAACCAGCGCTGGATCGGCAATGTCTAAGGCATTGATTTGCATATCACAGCTTTTTTCTTCCACTTTGAACGAGAAATTAAAGACTTTCAAACGCTTGTCTACTTTTATAAGCTTTCCCAACTTAAATCCTCCCCGATAGGTTCGGCCGCCTTTCAGAGCGCCCGTTTCGGGTATAAATTCAATCGTCCGATTATCCACCCAATACGTTTTTCCTTTGATGGAAGGAGAAAAAGAAAACAGTTTTTCTTTTATTTCGGTATTTGCTTTTGCAGTAGTTTGCTCATTCGCTAATTCGATGCGAATATTAGAGGAAGGGTAAATCAGTCCGCCTGTATAAGCATTAACATAAGGAACAAATTCCGACACAGGAACTGTTTCTTTGCGACAGGACGACATTGTCAACAGCCAGAATAAGGCAACACCCAGGAATGAAAAAATCTTGATCCGTTTCATAAATCATGGTAATTAAAATTTGATCAAAAGTAGTTATTTTTTGAATAAAAAGGAATAAAAGAATAAAAAAATAATGTTTTACACTTCTTTATAACTCCTTTGGTAAATAATATATAATTAGGAAGCAATAACGACGCGATGTTTCTCCCCTTCCTCATTCAGCCGACCGCTAATTTTTTTATCCCGATTATGAGGTAAATTCGGTTCAGAACCCTTATCTTTGCAACTCATTTTACTGACAGTAAATTCGTATGATTAAAATTCTTTTTACCATATTTCTTGTTTTTATACTTCTTGTGTTCTTGTTTGGATTTTCCGTTTTACGAGCGCTGTTTGGCGGATTATTTGGTACGAAACCACAGTCCAATCGTCCAAAGGCGGAACAACAAAAAGCAGAAGCGAAAACACGTACACAACAAACTTCCCCTTTCATTCAGAAGAAAATCATCGATCCAAATGAAGGGGAATATGTTGAGTACGAAGAAATAAAAGATTAACTTCGGATCAGTTTCATAAATTCTTCGCGCGTCCTCGCCTGATAAAACGCACCGGTAAAATCGGATGTCGTCGCAATGGAATGTTGCTTTTCTACGCCGCGCATTTGCATGCACATGTGCTGAGCTTCAATCACAACCATCACACCCAAGGGGTTGAGTGTTTCCTGGATACATTTTTTTATCTGAGTGGTCATTCGTTCTTGAATTTGCAAGCGGCGGGCATATACATCCACGACGCGGGCAATTTTGCTTAAGCCAGTCACGGCTTTGTTTGGAATGTAAGCGACATGCGCCTTTCCGAAAAAAGGAAGAAGGTGATGTTCGCACAAAGAAAAGAAATCAATATCCTTTACAATGACCATTTGTTTGTAATCTTCGATAAAAACAGCGGAAGAAAGAATCTGAGCGGAATCTTGCGCATACCCTTTTGTCAAGTACAACATGGCTTTCGCTACGCGCTCAGGGGTTTTCAACAATCCTTCGCGTTCGGGGTCTTCTCCCAACAATTCCAGTATCCTCCGGTAATGATGAGCAATCTCATCTTGTTTTTTCAACTCTTCAGCAGTTCCTTCCATCGATTCGCTCGTTTTATTCATTCGCTTTTTCAACAGAAAATTTTATTTTTTCAGCAGTAATAGACAATTCTTTGCTAAATTGCGGAAACTTTTTCTGTAATTGTTGTTTAAACATAGTGGCTTCTTCCCGCGATAAAAAATCGCCCACCAATAATTTCCAATTGGGGGCTTCGTAAGATAAATAAGTCGGCGTACGCGGAAAAGAACGTTCGATCAACGACCGTCTGGATGATGCTTCCGAACGCGCCGTTCCCGGATCGCCTCCCATAAAGGCCTGAATGCGAAAACCGGTGCGTTCGATTTGTTCGGTAGTTCCCGAAGCGTTCGAAAACTGAGCGCTGGGTTTTCCTATCAAAGCGGCGATTGCCGAGTCGGTTTCAATATGAACAACTCCTTCCGCATCACTTGAATGAGATTCCAGCGATTCAATAATTGTTTTTTGCGCCTGAATGGAAACCGAACCCAAGGCGAATAAGGAAAAAGTCAGTAAAAAAATTTTTCGTCTCATACCTTTAAAAAAGCTATTCTCAAAATGCTTCTACAATAGGTAAAAAAGTATCGACTTTGAGCGATGCTCCGCCGATCAATCCTCCGTCGACATCGGGGTTGGAGAACAATTCCTTTGCATTGCCTGCGTTACAACTGCCTCCATAAAGAATGGACGTTTCGTTGGCAACCGTTTCGCCATATTTTTCCGCTAAAATCTGCCGGATGTAAGCGTGCATTTCTTGCGCTTGTTCGGAGGTAGCCGTTTTTCCTGTACCAATGGCCCAAACCGGTTCATAAGCCAACACTATTTTTCCGAAATCGTCAGCAGAAAGGTCGAACAGACCTTCTTCGATTTGCGTTTTTACGACTTCATTTTGCCGATCCGCTTCTCTTTCCTCCAAGACTTCGCCGATACAGAAAATAGGCGTCAATTTGTTTTCCAAAGCTAATTTCACTTTTTCCTTCAAGATGGCATTGGTTTCGCCATAATAAGCTCGGCGTTCGGAATGGCCTAAAATAACGTATTGCGCTTCGGTCGAAGCAAGCATGGCCGCCGATACTTCGCCTGTGTAAGCTCCGGAAGGCTTATCTGCGCAATTTTGCGCGCCTACCTTTATGGTTTTATCTTCAAAGATAATGCTCATAAGCGCCAAATGAATAAATGGCGGACAAACGACCACTTCGCAATTAACTGTTTTTCCGGCCATGGCTGCTTTCAACTCTTTTGCCAAATTAGCGCCTTCCCGCAGGTTTTTGTTCATTTTCCAGTTTCCTGCTACAATTTTTTTTCTCATTTCCTAATATTTTAATAAATTAACATTTACAGAATCAGACGTTGGACGGCTGAATTGATTTTTTTCTCCGATAATGATAAAAATCAAACCAAGCCAAAATCAGAAGCGGAACAATCAATATCCCTGCAAGCTCGATAAGATTCCTCGCTTTGTGAGAAGCAGGAGGATATCCCAATGCACAATCCTCCAGAGAAGAAACCAATTCTTCTTCTCCCGGTATCTTTCGATCAGGCCATTTATTGATAATGACCGCATTTTTTATCAACACCAATCCCGGATTAGACCGAATAATGGTTCTCAACGTCACATCGTCCATGGTATAAAAAGGATATCTGGCCCCCGTAGCGGCTTTCCATTCTTCAATTTGCGAGGGAAGCGAAGCGGTCAGGCAAAGAAAACAATAATCGTTTTGCTTCGCGTAATCGTACAGATCATTGATTTTATCCACATGGGAATCGTTCGCTTGTTCCAGTTTATGCGCTATTAAAAGAAAAACATAGTTTGGATCGGATAAAATTTCGTCTGTTGCGTCTGCTCCATAGGCATCGGAAATCGTAAAACCATGAATAGGAGGTTCGTATCCTTTCCGTATCAATTTAGATTTGGCATCTACAAATTTCCACGCGCTATCTCCTTGAGGATAATTGTCCAGCGTAAATTCCTGCTGTTTGCCATCCTTTTCATAAATCAGTTTTGTTTCAAAAACATCTTTTTCGGCATTTTCAGGAACCTTCATTAATTGAACGATATTGTTTCCGATTTTGTAGGGACGGAAATCCAAAATCGGCAGGTTTGCATAACAGTAAAGGGATACGCCCAATACAAAAACAAATGAATACAACAACACCAAGGATCTGGACTTTACCGAAAACCATGCAGTCATTTGTTTGTGCCGCCAGAATATCAGGATGGACGCCAACGTAAGCGGTATATTTTTGAAAAACGTTTGCCAATTGCTGATCACTAAGGCATCTCCGAAACAGCCGCAATCCGTCACCGGATTAGCTATGGCCAAATACAATGTCAATGGCGTCATAAAACACATGACGAGTAATGCCAACAAACTGTTGATTTTTCGGTATACGCCTGCGATCAGGCAAACCCCCATAACAAATTCGAGCGCCAATTGAACAAACGAAGCGGGCAAAGCCATGAATCCGAACGCGTTTAATCCTCCTACCGAAAGATATTCTTCTATTTTATAAGCAGTTCCTAATGGATCAACGGCCTTTACAAATCCGGAAAAAATGAATACGGCGCCCACCAAAAAACGGCATGCTTCTACCATCATTTTTAAATAGGAATCGGGAATAGAAATTTTAGGCCTCATATTGTAATTTGATTAACGCAAACAACGCATAATTGATCATATCCATATAGTTTGCGCCGATTCCTTCCGAAACCAGCGTTTTTCCTCCTTTTTCTTCAATTTGTTTGGTACGGTAAATTTTAGTCAAGATCATATCGGTATAGGAACTGATGCGCATACTTCGCCACGCTTCGTCGTAATCGTGGTTCTTGTTGTACATCAATTCTTTGGTCTCAGAAATATATTGGTCATACAAAGCCAAGGCTTCACTTTCTTGCATATCGATGGCGTCGGAAAAATGCAGGTTCAATTGAATCAAACCAATTACGCCGTAATTCACGATGGCAATAAATTCCGATTTTATGCCTTCGTTCACCTTGCTGAAACCTTTCAATTCCAAGCTGCGGATGCGTTTTGCCTTAATAAAAATTTGGTCGGTAATAGATTCCGGCCGCATAATGCGCCAAGAAGCGCCGTAATCTTTGAGTTTTTGCTCAAATAAATCGCGGCAAACAGCTATTACACACTCAAATTGTTCTACTGTATTCATTCTTCATGCAAACTAAGAAGGATACAAAGGTACGATTTTCGCTTTGAATACAAAATTGTAGGAAAAATGTTTTTCTATTTTACGAAACAGGTTCGGTTGTTTTTTACTTGAAAAAAACGAAAAATTTATTTTTCATTCATTTTTATCCACAAACAACCTTTGCACCCGCTCAAATAGACAAATTCTGCACGGAGGGATATAAATTTCGCCAAAACAGTTAAAATCCTCTGATTCCTTCCGCCAAAATAGGGTGATAATTTTATCGTTTACTTGCCTAATTTATTCATTAGATTGATTATTTTTGCGCAAAATTTGAACATACCCATAATTTTTTATTAAAATTCAATCGAAGTGATGAAAATACCTCTGTTCTTTTGTCTATTTAGCAGTATTCCG